>NZ_BAAAPF010000106.1:0-21202 GCF_039531005.1 Streptomyces synnematoformans | reverse complement strand
CGTCCGCGTCCGGGTGCGCCCCCGGCGCCGGCGCGGTGCCGGCCAGCCGGGTCCGCGCGGCGTCCAGCGCCGCCAGCGCGACCGGCACCAGCTCGCGCGACGCCGCGCCCACGGCGGCGTACTGCTGCCGCAGCAGCCCGCCCGCCTTCAGCGACCAGGGCAGCAGCTCGGCGTCGAGCAGCAGCCAGTCCGTGTCCAGCTCCGTCCACAGCCCGGCGGCCGTGGCCGCGGCGCGGACCCGGGCGAGCACCTGCTCGGTGCGCTCGCCGTCGGTGAAGAACGGGCGGCCCGTGCGGGTGTGCAGCGCGCCGGTCACGCCGGTGCCCGCGGGCAGGCCGAAGCGCCTCTCCGCCGTGCCCGCGTCCCGGCACACCAGCGCCACGGCGCGCGAGCCCATGTGCTTCTCCTCGCACACCACCCGCGCCACGCCGTCGGCGCGGTACGCCGCGAAGGCCTCCGCCGGGTGCTCCAGGTGCCCCTCCGCCGCGGCGGTGGCGGTGGGCGCCATCGTCGGCGGCAGGTAGAGCAGCAGCCGCGGGTCGACCGCGAAGCGGCTCATGACCTCCAGCGCGGCCGCCGCGTTCTCCTCCCGCACCGCGACGCGGCCGTGCTGCCCGGTCTCCACGACGCGGCGGCCGTGCACGTCGGCGAGGTCCAGCGGGCGGTCGGCCGGGCCGGCGGCCGGCCCGTCGCCGGTGCCGGTGCCGGTGCCGGTGCCGGCCGCCAGCGGCTTGACCGGCTCGTACCAGACGCGCTCGGCGGGCACGTCGACCAGCTCGCGCTCCGGCCAGCGCAGCGCGGTCAGCCTGCCGCCGAAGACGCAGCCGGTGTCGAGGCAGAGGGTGTTGTTCACCCAGGACGCCTCCGGCGTCGGGGTGTGGCCGTAGACGACGGCGGCGCGGCCGCGGTAGTCCTCGGCCCACGGGTAGCGCACCGGCAGCCCGTACTCGTCGGTCTCGCCGGTGGTGTCGCCGTACAGCGCGAAGGAGCGCACCCGGCCGGAGGTGCGGCCGTGGTACTTCTCCGGCAGCCCGGCGTGGCTGACGACGAGCCGGCCGCCGTCGAGGACGTAGTGGCTGACGAGGCCGTCGACGAACGTCCGCACCCGCTCGCGGAACCCGGGCTCCGCCGCCTCCGCGCGCTCCAGCTGCTCGACGGTCTCGGCGAGGCCGTGCGACACCTTCACGTTGCGGCCGTGCAGGAGCCGGCCCAGCTTGTTCTCGTGGTTGCCGGGCACGCACAGCGCGCTGCCCGCCTCGACCATGCCCATGACGCGGCGCAGCACGCCGGGGCTGTCCGGGCCGCGGTCGACGAGGTCGCCGACGAAGACGGCGGTACGGCCCTCGGGGTGCACCCCGTCGACGTAGCCGAGGCGGGTGAGCAGCGTCTCCAGCTCGCTCGCGCAGCCGTGCACGTCGCCGACGAGGTCGAACGGGCCGGTGCGGTGGGCCAGGTCGTTGTAGCGGCGCTCCAGCACCACCTCGGCGGCGTCGACCTCGGCGGTGCCGCGCAGGTGGTGCACCGTGCGGAAGCCCTCGCGCGACAGCCCGCGCAGGCCGCGGCGCAGCTCGCGGCGCTGCCGCGGGATGACGTGGGCGCCCATGTCGGCGCGGTCGGGGCGGGCGGCGTTGCGCTCGCGGCAGACGCTCTCGGGCACGTCGAGGACGATCGCGACGGGCAGCACGTCGTGCTCGCGGGCCAGCCGGACGAGCTGGCGGCGGGCCTCCGGCTGGACGCTGGTGGCGTCGACGACGGTGAGGCGGCCGGCGGCGAGCCGCTTGCCGGCGATGTAGTGCAGGACCTCGAAGGCGTCGCGGGAGGCCGACTGGTCGTTCTCGTCGTCGGCGACGAGGCCGCGGCAGAAGTCGGAGGAGAGGACCTCGGTGGGCTTGAAGTGCCGGCGGGCGAAGGTGGACTTGCCGGATCCGGTGGTGCCGATCAGGACGACGAGGCAGAGGTCGGGGATGCCGAGGCGGCGCCCGGTGGTGTCGCTCATGACGCCTCCTTCGGGGTCGCGACGTGGTTGTCCGTGCCGGTGCGGGTGAAGACGGCCAGCTGCGTCGGCGGGCCGACCTCCGGGTCGTCCGGCCCCACGCCCCGGTACGCCACCGTGTAGCCGAACCGCGCCGCCACCGGCCCGGCCCAGGCGCGGAACTCCGCCCGGGTCCACTCGAAGCGGTGGTCCGCGTGCCGGACGTGGCCGGCGGGCAGGGACTCCCAGCGCACGTTGTACTCCGCGTTGGGGGTCGTGACGATCACCGTCGCGGGCCGGGCGGAGCCGAGGACGGCGTACTCCAGCGCGGGCAGCCGCGGCGGGTCGACGTGCTCCACGACCTCGCTGAGCACGGCGGCGTCGTAGCCCGCGAGCCGGCGGTCGGTGTACGTCAGGGCGCTCTGCAGCAGCGTCACGCGCGCGGCCTGGCGCTCGCCCAAGCGGTCCAGCCGCAGCCGGCGGCCGGCGGCGGCGAGGGCGCGTACGGAGACGTCGACGCCGACGATCTCGGTGAAGCGCCGGTCGTTGAGCAGCTCCTTGACCAGCTGGCCCTGGCCGCAGCCGAGGTCGAGCACCCGGGCCGCGCCGGCGGCGCGCAGCGCCTCGGCGATGGCGGCGCGGCGCTGCACCGCGAGCGGCACCGGCTTCTCCTCGGTGTCGGCGGTCTCGTCGACGGCGTTGTCCAGCTCCTCCGGCTCGGCGTCGTCGGACTCGGCGAGGCGGGCCAGCTCCAGCCGCTCCAGCGCCTCGCGGGCCAGGGACCAGCGGCGGGAGAGGTAGCGGCCGGTGATGAGCCGCTGCTCTGGGTGGTCCTCCAGCCAGCCCTCGCCGGCGCGCAGCAGCTTGTCGACCTCGTCGGGCGTGACTCCGTAGTGCTTGGCGTCGTCGAGCACCGGCAGCAGCACGTACAGGTGGCGCAGCGCGTCGGCGAGGCGCACCTCGCCGTCGAGCGCGAGGGAGACGTACCGCGAGTCGCCCCACTCGGGGAAGGCCGGGTCCAGCGGCACGGGGTCGGCGGTGACCTGCCAGCCCATGGGGGCGAAGAGGCGGCGGACGAGCTCGGGGCCGCCGCGGGCGGGGACGGCGGGGACCTCGACGCGCAGCGGGAGCGGCGCGGCGGCGCGCTCGGGACGGGTACGGCTGACGCCGGTCATGGCGGTGCGGAAGACCCGGCCGAGCGCGACGGCGAGAAGGGAGGAGGCGGCGTAGGGCCGGTCGTTGACGTACTGCGCGAGGGCGGAGTCGGGCGTACGGCCCTTGCCCTTGCCGCCGTTGCCCCTTGCGGCGCGCACCAGACCGACGGGGTCCACGTCGAGGAGCAGCGCGGCGGTGCAGCGGGCGGCGGTCGCCTCGGGGTAGAAGACGTGGGCGGTGCCGCGCGCGGTGGCGAACTCCTGCGCCTTGTCGGGGTGCTTGTGCAGGAGGAAGCCGAGGTCGGTGGCGGGCGCGGCGTCGGTGCCGGTCGCGGTGATGGTCAGGAACACGCGAGCGAGTATGTCGCGCGGGGCGCGCCGCGGGCCATCGGGTTTCGGGGGCCGGGCCGGGCCAGGGGCGGGGCCGGCAGCGGTGAGCGGTGCGCCCGCGCAGCGCGGTGGCCGGGTCCGCGGGCGGTGCCGAGGGCGCGCCAGGTTGCCCACCCGCACGGGGTGCCCGCCGGGCGGGGGCCGCTCAGGGCGCGGGGCCGTGCTCTCGTTCCCGTACGCGCCCGAGACCAGCGCCGCCGCACCCACCGCCTCGCTGCCCTGGCGCGGGCCGCCGGCGCCCGTGGGATCCGTGGGCCCCCTCTCGTCCTGCCTGGCCGCCGAGGTGCGGTGCGTGCGAGGAGTTCGGGCGTCTGCTTTCCGGGACCGGCTCAGATCGCGTGCTGGTGCCAGGCGGCCAGCACGCGCTGAACGGCTTCCGAGGTCCTGTGCTGACCAGTGGTGTCGGCCCATTCATAGGCGTCGTGCTCGGTGAGCCGTACCTCGGAACTGGCGGTGGCGGCGGCGAAGTTGAATTGCCGGGTGAGCCGACCTGAGCCTGAGGTGTAGTCGAAATGCCCCAGGTAGCTCCTGATGCTGGTGACGGTCTGGCCGGTCTCCTCCGCCACTTCCCGCCGTAGCGCGGCGGTGAGGGTTTCACCGGGTTCGACACCTCCGGAAGGCAGCTCCCACAGGTCTCCCAGGAAGTCGTCCTCGGGCCGGTGCAGGAGCAGGACCCGGCCGGCGTGGTCGGTGATGACGGCGCCGACGACGTACTTGGTGATGCCGTCGGCGTCGGCGGCGGCGGTGAGCGCCGGGAGCAGGGCGGCGTCGACGGGTGCGGGTGCGATCACAGCAGTTCCTTGTGGTGGCGGGCGACTTTGGCCAGGGCCGCGGCGTAGGCGTCGGCGAAGGCGGAGTCCTCGGGGCGGTGCCAGACGGGCAGCTTGAGCGTGCTGGCGTGCACGCGCGCGGCGCCGCGGCATTCGCCAAGAACGGGGTCCTGCGCGCCAGGGTAGTGGGGGATCATCTCCCGCGGGGCGCGGAAGAGGGGGTGGTCACCGAGGGGGCGGGTGGAGCCGGGATGGTCGACTGCCATGGCTCCTTCCGCATGGACCGCGGCCAGGAATCGGGCCAGGGGCAGGCCGCCGAGTGCAGCCGACTCGTACCGCAGTGGCAGCGTGTACCAGGATGCTCGGGCCGCTGGGTCGAGGCGGGGCGTGCGCAGGCCGGGCACGTTCTCCAGAACGGCGCAGATGCGCTCGGCGCAGGTGGCCCGTCCGGTGAGGTAGCCCTCCAGGCGGGGAAGTTGGGCGCGGGCCAGTGCGGCGGCCAACGGGTGGATGCGCAGCTTGAGTCCTTGGCCGGTGGTCGCGAACTTCGCCAGCGGGTGGCCGGAGGGGATTTCGGTGCGGCAGCGCTTGTTGTACTGGCCGTGCAGCAGCAGCCGGTAGTACAGCTCGGTGTCGTCGGTGGCGACGAAGCCGCCCTCGCCGGCGGACAGCGGTTTCGGGCCGTTGAGGCTGAAGGCCGCCGCCCGGCCGTACGTGCCGACGAGCCGGCCGCCCCAGGAGGCGCCGTGGGCGTGGGAGCCGTCCTCCAGCAGGATCACGTCGTGCTCGCCGGCGAACGCGGCCAGAGCGTCGGCGTTCTCGGGCAGCCCCCACAGGTGTACGGCGACCAGGGCCTTCGTACGGGGGGAGACGAGCCCGGTGGCAGCG
This sequence comes from Streptomyces synnematoformans, assembly GCF_039531005.1. NCBI lineage: Bacteria > Bacillati > Actinomycetota > Actinomycetes > Kitasatosporales > Streptomycetaceae > Streptomyces > Streptomyces synnematoformans. Next base: position 16,028 of record NZ_BAAAPF010000106.1, on the reverse strand, counting down.
TCGAGGTTCAGTTGCCCGTCGTCGTCGACGTCGACGAGGACGGGGCGGGCGCCGAGGTGTAGCAGCGGAGTGGCCGTGGCGTGGAAGGTCAGCGCGGGGACCAGCACTTCGTCGCCGGGGCCGATGCCGGCGGCGGCGTACATCGAGTGCAGTGCGGCGGTGCCGGTGCAGGTGGTGACGACGTACCGGACGCCGAGCCAGGTCGCCAGGGCGTCCTCCAGTTCGGCGACGATGCCGGCGCGGCCGGGGATGGACACGGCGTCCATCAACTGCCGGGTGACGGCCTCGATGTCCCGGCTGTCGATCGGCGGCCACGCGAAGTGCCCTCCGCGTGTGGTGATCTCCGGCTGCCCTCCGAGGAGGGCGAGCGAGGCGGTGGAGGAGTTGTTCACGGCAGGTACTCCTTGGGGGCGGCGGGGCGGGCGGTCGCGGCGGAGGCGTAGGCCGCGGCCAGGAACGCGGCGTGCGCCCGGTGGGCCTCGGGCCCGGACGGGTTGGGGCGGGTGCCGTCCAGGACCCGGCAGAAGCAGTCGATCTGCGCGGCCGCGGCAGCCGGCCATGCGGGCTTGCGGATCAGCGACTCGATCTGCTGGCCGGCCGGGTCCAGCCGGCACACGCGGCCCCGCTCGACGATCACCTTGCCGCGGGTGCCGGTGATGCCCATGGCCTCGCTTTTCGGGCCGCTGGAGCGGGAGATCAGCAGCGAGCCGTACAGGCCGGAGTCGTAGGACAGGTGCACCAGCGCGGTGTCCTCGGCGTCGTAGTCCGCGTGCGGGGCGGCCGCCGTGGAGAGGTCGGCCAGGACGCGGTCCGGCAGGCCGAGATACCAGATCAGCAGGTCGATGAGGTGGTAGCCCATGTCCATCAGCGCCCCGCCGCCCGCGAGCGTGCGCTGCCCGCGCCAGCCTGCGGAAGGGTCGGGGCAGCGGAAGGTGTAGCGGCCCTCGACGAGGTACGGGGTGCCGATCTGTTCGAGCAGCTGCAGCGCGGCGGTGTAGATGGGGTGGAAGCGGCGCTGGACGGTGACCATCAGCACGATGTCCGCCTTCGCGCAGGCCGCTGCCAGCTCGGCAGCCTCGGCGGGGTTGGTGGCGAAGGGCTTCTCCTTCATCACATGCACACCCGCCGCGGCGCAGGTCTCGATCACCTGCCGTCCGGCGTGGTGCGGCACCGCGGCGATGACAAAGTCGGGCCGCACCTCGGCCAGCATCCTCACCAGGGAGGTGTAGCCAGGCACGCGCCAGGAGACGGCCTGGCCCCCCACGGCCGTCTTATCGGTGTCGCAGACCGCCGCCAGCCTGGCGAACTGGCAGTCTACGAGCGCCGGGAGGTGATCCTCCCGGGCCTGGGAGCCCAGGCCCACCACCGCTGCTCTGCGCAGCGTCGTCTCGGTCCTCATGTGCGGCCTCCTCCGGTCAGCGGGCTGGCCGCCCGCACGGCCCAGAGCACCGCGACGCGGAAGGTTCAGCCAGAGCCGTCTGCGGTCCGCGCACACGGACTACACGGGGCGTAAACGGCTTGCAACAGACTGCTTCGGCAGGCGGGTTGCAGGGGACAATCCACTTCGGCAGGAGGTGGTCCATGGACGCCCTGGACAGCTCGCATCCGCTGTGGCACACGCCCGCCATGCGCGACGCCCTCGCCCGCCGCGATGCCGGCGCGATCGTGCGCCTGGCCCGCCGCGCCGCCGACGTCACCCTCACCGACTTGGGCCAGGCCGTCGGCTACACGGCAGCTTCGCTGTCGCGGATGGAACGCGGCCAGCAGCCGATGCGGGACATCGACCTCCTCACGCGCATCGCCGGCCTCCTCGGCATCCCACCGCATCTGCTCGGCCTGGCGCCGCGACACGATCCAGCGACGGCCGCCTCATACGGCTCCGCCGCCCCGTCCGTCGCCGATAGCCTGGGCCGGGAGCCGATCGGCGAGGAGGATGAGGACCCGGTGCGACGCCGCAAACTCCTGGCCCTAGCCGGGGCCACCACCAGCGTGATCCTCGCCCCCGCGACGGCCACCGCAGCACCGCGGCCGAGCCTGTCCGGCCTGGAGGATGTCCTCCTCTACCGCAATACGCCGCCCCTCACCGCGCCAGAGCCGACACCGGCCGCGGTTGCCGCGTCCCTCGACGCCGCACGCCGCGACTTCGCCACGTGCCGCTACGACCGCCTCGCCCGCGTGCTGCCCGGTCACCTTGCCCTCGCCCAGGCCCTCGCCGGCACCGGACACCCCGAGGCCAGCGCGACCGCGGTCGCCGAGCTGTACAACATCGCCACCCGGCTGTGCATCAAGATGGGCGAGGACGAGATGGCAGCAGCCACCGCCGACCGCGCGCTGACCGCGTGCCGCGGCGGCGCAGACCCGCTGACCACCGCGGAAGCCCACCGCATGGTCTCCTCCGTCTGGCGCCGAGCCCAGCACTACACCCGCGCCACCGACGTCGCCGTGACCGCTGCCCAGCAGCTCGCTGTCGGCAGCAACGACGCCGCCGTGCTATCGGCGAAGGGCAACCTGTACGCCACCGCCGCCTACACCGCGGGCAAGCAAGGCGACCGGCACCTGGCACGCGACCTGATCACCGAAGCCGGCGCCACCGCGGACCAGCTCGGGCACGACGCGGTCACCGGCGGCGCGGTATTCGGCCCCAGCCAGGTGACCTTGCACCAGATCTCGATCAGCTACCTGCTGGGTGACGCCGGCACCGCCATCGAACACGCCCGCAGAATCCGCCCGGCGACCCTGCCGACCCCAGAACGCCAGGCCCGCTACTACGTCGACGTCGCCCGTGCATTCGACCAATGGGGCAAGCACGACCGCTGTTACAGCGCCCTGCTGGCCGCCGAGAAGGCAGCCCCCCAGGCAGTCCGCCTCGGCTCCGTACGCACCATCGCCGCCAGCCTGATGCGCCACGACCGCCACCTGCCCGGCATCCGGCTTTTCGCAGCCCGCGTCGGCGCCCTCGGCTGAACGGTCGCTGAGTCGGCGAGTACACCGACGCCGGGTGGCATCACCGCACCGCCCTCACGATCTCTTCCGGCTCCCCCGCCCGGGAGCGAGTTCTTCACTCGCCCAGCGCAGTTGTCGGTCACCCGCCTCCCCCCGCCACCTCCTGACACCTCGGTCCGCACCCGCCTTGCACCCGCTCAACTTCGGATTGGGTGAGTTACTCCCTGGATCAGGATAGTAACTTTCTGTGATTATGGTGGGGTCGAAGTTCCGGCAGTGACACATGAGAGGTGGCCGGGGATGGGGAATGCGGGCAGCGGCGGGGTGCACGGGAGCGAGCCGGAGGTATCGGACTCCCTGAAGACGTTCGGGGCGGTGCTGAAGGTGCTCCGGGAGGAGGCGGGGCTGACGCAGGATCAGCTGGCGGAGCAGCTGGGGTACTCCGTGGACACCATCGCGGGGGTGGAGCAGGGACGGCGGTTTCCGTCGCAGCAGCTCGTCACGCTGTCGGTGGAGGCTCTGGGGGAGTTCGCCGCGAGGATGCTGAAGGCGACGCGCAGGAGCCTGACGAGGAGGGCGGGCCTGGCGTCAAGGTTCCAGCACTGGGCTTCGATCGAGGAGGAGGCGCTCACCCTGTACGCGTACGAGTGCCGCACGGTTCCGGGGCTGCTGCAGCCCGAGCCGTACATCCGCGCGCTCTTCCGTACGGGATTGCCCCCGGTGACCGAGGAGCAGATCGAGCGCCAGGTCGCGGCACGGCTGGAGCGGCAGGCTGTCCTGGATCAGCGGCCGAACACGTTCTTCGGCTTCATTATCGAACAGGCGCTACTGGAACGGCAGGTGGGTGGGGCGGAGGTCACTCGCGTCCTGATCGACCACCTCCTGGCGCTGGGCGAGAGGCACAACGTCGAGATCCAAGTGATGCCGCGGTGCATGGCGAACCACGCCGGGGGAGACGGACTCTTCTACCTTGCCGAGACCGGCGACCACAACTGGCTTGGCTACTCCGAGGGACAGCGGTCGAGCAATCTGATCAGCGGCCTGGCCGACGTGGGTATTCTGCAGCAGCGCTACCGGAAGCTCAGTTCCCAGGCGCTTAGCCACGAGGCTACCGTGGAGCTGTTGAAGCAGATGCGAGGAGAGCTATGAGCAGGATCGGACCGGAGTGGTTCAAGAGCAGCTACAGCGGAACGGAGGGCGACAACTGCATCGAGGTCGCCGTCACCCCGCGCGCTGTCCACGTCCGTGACACCAAGGACAGAGAAGGCGGCCAGCTTTCCGTTACCCCCACGGCCTGGGCCGACTTCGTGGCCTTCGCGAAGGCCGTCGAACTCTGAGCCCTTCGCCCGCGCGGCCTCCCCGGCCGTCCGGGCCCCACGGGGCCCGGCTCTATCCGGCGCCGACGACGTCGGCTGTGAGGGGCAGTAATGGGCCAGGGCAGCCGCGGTGAGCTGATCCGCCGGCTTGCCGAGGCGGTCGGGTCCGTCACGGCCGCGCACCCGGTGCGGGTCGCCGTCGACGGGCCGCCCGCCGCCGGCAAGACCACGCTGGCCGACGAACTGGCCGTCGTCCTGCGGGCGGAGGGCCGGGAGGTCATCCGCGCGACCGTCGACGACTTCCTCTTCCCCCGTGCACAGCGCTACCGGCGCGGCCGGTACTCGGCGGAAGGCTGCTACTTCGACGCCCACGACCGCGCCGCGCTGTGCCGGGTGCTGCTCGATCCGCTCGGCCCGGGCGGACACCGGAGGTTCCGGCACGCGGTCTACGACAGAGACGCCGACGCCCCCTCCTCCCCGCCGGAAACGACTGCCGCCGCGGACGCCGTGCTGCTCTTCGACGGCGTCTTCCTCCTGCGCCCGGAACTGGTCGACCGGTGGGACCTGCGCATCTTCGTGTCCGTCCCGTTCGAGCAGACGGTGCGTCGCGCCCGGGCCCGGGATGCCGCCGACGCCGCCGACACCGAGCGGTCCTGGCGCCACCGCTACCTCCCCGCCCAGCAGCTGTACGTCGCCACGGCCCGCCCGACCCGCCGAGCCGACATCGTCGTCCACAACGACCCTCTCCAGCGACCGGCCTGGGAGGGGGTCTGACAACCGCTCACCCCCCGCCCCGGGTGCCCTCCCCGGGCGCGGCGTCTACCCGCTACGCTCGGACGGCCCGAAAGGGCTCCGGGGTCCGGGACGGTACGGGACGGGGTGCGCGATGGCCGGCGCGAGGGGCAGCGGCGGGGGGCGGATACGCACGTACCGCGGACACCTCGGGAGCCTGGTCTTCCTGACGCTGTTGTGCGTCGTCTTCGGCGGCCTGCTCGTCTTCTTCGGCCTGCTGTTCGTCCTGGGCGCCGGCGCGCACGTCGCCGTCGCGATCCCGTTCTGCGTCCTCGGGGCGGGCCTGTTCCTGCTGGCGTTCTGCGTCGTCCGCGGCGTGACGTTCGTCGACGACGACGGCCTCACGCTCCGCTGGCTGCGTACGAGGCGGTTCGCCTGGGGCGACCTCGTCGCCGTCGAGCTGGAGCACAACGCGCCCGCGTCGGCCGAGCGCAAGCGCCCTGTCATGAGCGTCGTCGTCTACACCCGCGACGGGCGCCGGGTGTCCCTGCCCAACGTCATCGACACCCGCAGCCTGTCCGCCGGCCGCGAGGTGCGGGTGATCCGCGAGGTGTGGGAGCGGCGCCGCGGCGCGGACTGGACGCCGCGGCCGGAGGTCGCCGAGGCCGCCCGGGCCGAGGCCGACGCCTCGGAGCACACCCAGAACGCGCTGACCGACTCCATGGGCTGGGGTCTCGCCGCGGTCCGCGTGCTGGTCTTCTGCGTGCTCGTCGTCGCCGTCCTCTTCCTCGCCACCGGCAACGCCGACTCCCTGCCGGACATCCCCGGCGCGATCCTCGCGGGGGTCTTCGCCGCGGTGTTCCTCGCCCCGCTCGCGGTCGCGCTGGCGGGCCGGGCCGCCGCCCGCAGACGACGCGGCGACGGCCCGGGCGCCGGGCGGGAGTCCGGGGAACCGCCCTGGTGAGACGGGCCGGGCGCAGGAGCCGGCGCGGGACACCGGCCCCTGCGGGACCCGGGGGGTGGTCAGCGGATGGCGTTCAGCAGACCGGGACGCCCGGGAGCCTCGCGTCCGGGTGGTCGATGTAGATGTTGGAGACGAACCCGCGCTGGTCGCGCAGCCGGCTCCACCATTCGTTCGTGTAGCCCTCGGCGTGGACCACGTCGCCCTGCTTCTGGCACTCGACGTACACCGGCGTCGGCCCCGGCAGGGTCGTCACCACCGCGGCGTTGAGCCGTGCGTCCGCGCGGACGCGCACGCCGGTGCCCCAGGTGGTGAAGTTGGTGTTGCCGCAGTTGTCGCTGCGCAGGTGGTACTGGCCGTACGAGCCCGGGTACGCCAGCGCCGTGCCGTTGATGCGGATGTTCTGGCCGACGCCGTTGTAGAGCTGCTCGTAGTGGATGTGCGCGCCGGAGGAGTTGCCGGTGCTGCCCGTGACGCCGATCTGCTGGCCCTGGGCGACCGACTGGCCGTTGGCGACGGAGAACGACGCGAGGTGGAAGTAGTACGTCTTCCAGCCGCCGCCGTGGTCGATGACCATGTAGTTGCCGGCGCCGCCCGCCTGGTAGTGCCGGGTCGCGGTGCCGGCCGCGGACGCGACCTGCGGGGTGCCGGCGGTGCTGCCGCCGTCGGAGCGGATGAAGTCCAGCGCGCGGCGTACCTCGGCGCTGTGATGGCTGTACGTCCACTGCTGGCCGCAGGGGAACGGCGCCTTGAAGTTCGGCGCCAGCGCGGGCCGTACGTCGGCCTGCGCCGGCGCCGCCGCGGTCAGGCCCAGCAGGGCCAGCAGCGCCGCGACGAGGACGGTCACGGTCCGCCGCGCGGATCGGGGAACGGGGCTGTGGAGCATCGGGCGGCCTCCTTCGGTGGGGGCAGGGGGGTGGGAGGGTGGCGCGTTCAGCACTCGGGGACGCCCGGCAGCCAGGCGTCGGAGACGTCGACGAAGATGTTGGATATGTAGCCGCCGTAGTCGGGCAGATAGGACCAGGCGTCGTTGGTGTGGCCGGCGTACGAGACCGTCTCGCCCCGCTCCTGGCACTGCACCCGCACCTGGGTCGGGCCGGGCAGCGTGGTCAGCACCGCGGAGGAGGTGTTCGACTCCTGGCGGACCCGGACGTCGGTGCCCCAGGTGGGGAACCGTGTGCCGTCCTGCTCGCCGGTCCACAGGAACGTCACGTCGACCCAGCCGTTGTCGTTCAGGCCGACGTTGTAGAACGTGCCGTCGGCCAGGTCGATGCCCGCGGGGTTGGCGACGCGGCGGCCGAACTCGTCGAGCCCGCCGTTGTACCCGTGCCGGTAGGCCGCCTGCGCCTCGGGCATGCCCTGCGGCAGGTCCCGCCACGACTCGCGCACCGACGGGGGGTTCCAGTAGTCGTCCTTGGTGTTCCACGGCCCGACGTCCCACACCGGCGCCGTCTCGCACCGCACCGGGCCGCAGACCTGCACCGAGTACTCGGCGCTGCCCCTGGGGGACAGCCCGCGCCGCGAGGGCAGGGCCACGAAGTGGTCGTTGGGCACGATGACGTGGCCGTTGGCGGTGGTGCCGCCGACCAGGCCCTCGCGGGTGGCGAACAGCCGGTACGTCAGCGGGGCTTGCTGTCCCCGAAGGTCAGCCCGCGGGCGCGGCGCCGCGTCGGTGTCGGCCCGCAGCCGCAGCGCCTCGTCGGCGGGCGTCCCGCTGCCGGCGCGCAGCGTCAGCCGGGCCTGGACCTCGGTGACCGCGAACGGCGGCCGGGCCGCGCCGGCCGCCTCCCCGCCCGCCGGCAGCCACTCCGTCCACCCGCCGCCGGGCGCCCGGCCGCGGACGTCGACGGCGGCCTCCGCGCCCGCCGGGACGCGGGCGTCGAGGGCGGCCCGCACCCGGTTGACGGGGCGGTCGAGGCGCTCGGGGGCGAGGACCTGGGTGCCCTCGCCGGGGACCGGCCCGAGCGAGGCGGGTGCGGCGGTCGGCGAGCGCAGCCGCAGACCGCCCTGTGCGTAGCGGACGTTGACGTCGTCCGCGTCGACCCGCGAGAGGTCGGCCCGCCAGGCGGCGGGCGGGGCGGGGCCGCCGGCCTCCGCCGGGTCGTCCACCGCTCCGGCGTACGCCGGGTGCGCGACGGTCGCCGCGCAGATCGCTCCGGTCAGCGCAACCCTGCGCCACCGGCTCCGTGTTGGTGTGCGCCGCATCTGGCTCCTTCCCTGTTCCGGTGCTGTCCGTGCAGGTGGCCGTGCGGCGACGCATCGTAGGCAGCGGCTCACCGCCGCGCCGCACCGGTTTTCCGCCACCGTCGAAAACCCGATGTGGGCCGGGAGGAACAGGGGCGGCCGGGGCGGGGACAGCGCAGGCCGCACGTGGTTACCCTCGGGTATGGCCGGAATGCTTCATGTCCACTTCAATGACCGGGACTTCCGCCACGTCCAGCTCGCCCGCACCCCCGACCCGATCTGGGAGGCGATCCTCGGGCTGCACGTCGCGTACACCCCCGCGCCCCTCCTCCCCGCCCGGCTGCGCCCCTGGCACGGCCGGGCCCGCCGCCGGCTGCACCAGCACGACCTGCGCCGCACCTGCCGCCTGCTCAACGGCATCGCCCCCGCCGACGCCACCTACTTCCCCGACTTCCTCACCCCCGTCGAGTCCGAGGACGGCATCACCGCGGGCCTGCGCACCCTGCGCTCCACCCCCGCCACCCGGCTCTCCCGCGAGGTCCGCCTCGCCGCCCGGCACCGCCGCCTGCCCCCGTGGACCCGGCGGCTCGCCGCCGGCGACCGCACCGTGCTCGGCGACCTCGCCGACGCGCTGCACCACGTCCACGACCGCCTCATCGCCCCCGACTGGGGCGAGATCGAAGCCGCCGTCGCCGCCGACCGCGCCCGCCAGCTCGACGCGCTGGAGGCCGGCCTGCCCGCCGTCCTCGCCACGCTCGACCCCTTCACCTGGACCGACCCCGTGCTCAGCGCCCCCTATCCGGTGAACTCCACCCTCCACCTGCGCGGCCGCGGCATCCGGCTCATCCCCTCCTACTTCTGCCACACCAAGCCCATCGCCGTCGCCGACCCCGGGCTGCCGCCCGTCCTCGTCCACCCCGTACGCCCGCACGTCCCGGGAGCCGGCGCCGCCGGCCCCGCCGCACGCCGCGACGCCGCCCTCGCCGCGCTCCTCGGTGCCAGCCGCGCCCGCGTCCTGGCCGCGCTCACCGGCACCGCCGGCACCCCCACCACCGGCGGCGTCGCCGCCCGGCTCGGCATGCCCGCCTCCTCCGTCAGCGGCCACCTCACCGTGCTGCGCCGCGCCGGACTCGCCGAGAGCGAACGGGCCGGCCCGCACGTCGTCCACCGGCTGACGGCCCGCGGCCGGCACCTGCTGGCGTGCTGACCGCCCACGACCACCCACGACCACTCACGACCGCACGTCCGGCGGCATTCGCCGGGCGTCTTCCGCGGGTTCACCCCCCGCTGCTGTGATACCTGCGCCCCCCGCACCCCGACCACCACGGAGGCACGCGTGAACCTCGTCGTCAACGGCGACGCAGAGACCGGGCCCGGAGGCACCGCGGAGCCCGTCGGCACCGTCCACGGCTGGCGCCTCACCCAGGGCGCCCCCGCCCTCGTCCGCTACGACCTCGGCGGCGGCTACCCCGCTCCCGGCGACCCCGGCCCCGCCCGCCGCGGCAGCCGGTTCTTCACCGGGGGCAACAGCGCCCGCACCGCCCTCGTCCAGGACGTCGACCTGCCCCGCCACGGCGCCACCGGCCGCGCCGCCGTCGACGCCGGCCGGGTCCACTACACCCTCACCGCCTGGCTCGGCGGCTACGCCGCCCAGCAGGACGGCGCCCGGCTCTCCGCCGAACTCCGCGACGCCCACGGCACGCCGCTGGCGCTGAGCGTGCTCGGCCCCGTCACCGCGGAGGAGCGCGGCGGCCGCACCGGACTCCTGGAGCGGGCCGCCACCGCCGCCGTACCGCCGGGCGCGCGCAGCGCCCGCCTGCTGCTCACCTTCACCCGCGCCGGGGGCACCGCCAACGACGGCTACGCCGACGCCGTCACCCTGACCCTCAGCCGCGCCCGCCGAGGAGGCCGCCCGTGACCGTCGACCGCCGCACCCTGCTGGAGTCCGCGGCCGCCGCCGGCGCCCTCGGCGCCGCCTGGACGCTGGCCCTCGGGCTCACCCCGGCGCAGGCCCGCGCCGCCGCCGAGGCGCAGGGCGCCGCGTACGACGACGCCCCCTTCACCCTCGGCGTGGCCTCCGGCGACCCCCGGCCCCACTCCGTCGTGCTCTGGACCCGGCTCGCGCCCGAGCCGCTGGCGGCCGAACAGGACCTCCCCAGCGTCGTCGAGGTCCGCTGGACCGTCGCCGAGGACCCCGGGCTGCGCCGCGTCGTCGCCCGCGGCACCGTCCCCGCCTCCGCCACCCTCGGCCACAGCGTCCACGTCCCCGTCACCGGCCTCGCCGCCGGGCGCACGTACTACTACGCCTTCAGCGCCCTCGGCCGCACCAGCCGCACCGGCCGCACCCGCACCGCGCCCGGCCGCCGGGTGCGCCGGGTGCGCTTCGCCGCCGCCAACTGCCAGGCGTTCCACGACGGCTACTACGCCGCGCACCGCGGCATCGCCCGCGAGAACGTCGACTTCGTCGTCCACCTCGGCGACTACATCTACGAACACGGCCGGGTCGGCGGCGTCCCCGAAGACCACGTCCGCGACCACGAAGGACCCGAGATCCTCACCCTCGGCGACTACCGCAGACGCCACGCCCTCTACAAGGGCGACCCCGCGCTGCGCGCCGCGCACGCCGCCCACCCGTGGTTCCTCACCTGGGACGACCACGAGGTCGTCAACGACTACCGCGGCGGCAACGGCGGCGCCCCCTTCGTGCGCCGCCGGGCCGCCGCCTGCCAGGCGTGGTACGAACACATGCCGCACCGCGACTCCTTCGGCGACTCCGCGCTGCCCGACCCCGAGATCCACCGCGTCCGCGACTGGGGCGGGCTCGTCCGGCTCACCGTGCTCGACCTGCGCTCCCACCGCTCCGCGCAGAACCTCCCCGACGGCACCATCCTCGGCGCCGGGCAGAAGGCCTGGCTCAAGCACACCGTCGACAACGCCCCCGACGCCTGGCAGGTCTGGGCCAACTCGATCATGCTCAGCCAGCTGCGCGGCTCGCCCGGCGGTCCGTACATGTTCACCGACCAGTGGGACGGCTTCCTCGCCGAACGCCGGGAGGTCCTGGAGCACGTCCACGCCGCCGGCCTCGAAGACCTCGTCGTCGTCACCGGCGACTGGCACTCCGCCTTCGTCGACGACATCCGCACCGACTACGACGACCCCGGATCGCCGCTCGTCGGCACCGAGTTCACCGCCCACTCCGTCACCTCCGGGGCGTACTCCCCGGACTGGAACCGGACCAACGGGCCGGTCATGGGCGCCGCCAACCCGCACCTGAAGTACTTCGAGGGCAACCGCTACGGCTACGACGTCTACGACGTCACCCCGGAGCGCTTCAGCGCCCACATGCGGGTGATCGGCGACCGGCGCGACCCGCGCTCGCCGGTCACGACGCTGACGACCTTCCACGTCGACCGCGGGCGCCCCGGCAGCTACGAGGACGAGGCGACGCGGAACTCCCCGGCCCAGTACCGCCGGGACTGACCCGGCCCGGCTCGGGCGGCCGGCGGCGGTCGGCACCCGGCCGGGCCCCCGTGCGCCGCCGGCCTGCGCGGCGCCCGGGCCCGGCCGGGTTGCCGCCTGGGAACCCGCCCGATCGTCCGCCTCCGCCGACACCCCGGTCAATCCTCGTGTTCGCTTGCCGGAATCCGAGGATTCGCTTGGGGGAAAACGTGTTTCCCCGTGTGTCCCTGCGCGGTCACCCGTTCGGCCCATCGATAGAATCGCCCGATGTCCGAACCGGCAGCACTCGGAACTGCGAGGAGGCACGTTGACGGGACATGACGTCACCGACGAGCAGTGGCAGGGGCTCGCCGAAGTCGTGCCGCTGCGCGGCAACGAATGGCCCTCCTGGACGGGGCACGAAACGCTCGACGACCCCGAAGCGGACGCCGACCAGCGGCAGTTCGTCGTCATCCGCTGCCAGGTGTTCGCCGACGCACGGCGCGTCGCCGAATACCTGATAGCGCAGGTCCCGGTGCTGCTCGACCTCACCGGCGCCGAGATCGACGTCGCCAAGCGCGTGCTGGACTTCGCCAGCGGCGTCACCTTCGGGATCCAGAGCAGCATGCACCGGGTCGACCGCAACGTCTTCCTGCTGGCCCCGGTCGGCACGGAGGTCGAACCGCTGGCCGGCCGCTGACCCCCTTACCGTGCCCGTGCGGGCGGCCTCCGCGGTTTCGCGGGGGCTCGCCCGTTCGGGGGAAGGTCCCGCAGGCGGAACGGTTCGGCTCACGGCGGGCTCAATAGCGTCCCGTCGCATGACCTCCCACCCCGGGCGCCCCCTGCACGCCCCGCGCGCGATCCCGCGCGACACCGTGCGCGAGCCGCCCCGCGACGCCCCGCACCAGGACCGTCGCGGCGCTACGCGCGAACGCCGCCGTGAGGACACCGGCCGGGACGTCGGCGCGGACTTACGGGACCCGCGGGGCGACGAGCCCCCGCGCACGGCCCGCCCCGGGCCCCGCGCCCGGGCCGAGCGCGCGACGCTCCGCGAACTGCGGCTGTCCGCCTTCAAGTCGCACCGCGGCACCCGCCTCCGCCTCGGCGCCCTCACGCTCTTCACCGGCGGCAGCGGCAGCGGCAAGACCGCCGCGCTGGAGGCGTGCGGGGTACTGGCCCGGCTCGGCGCCGGGGCCACCCTGGAAGAGGCGTTCGCCCCGGTCTCCGGGGGCGCCGCGGCATGCGTACCGCACCGGGCCAGGCCCGACGCCGCCGGCCGCCGCGGCATCCGGCTCGGCTGCACGGTACGCGGCCCGCTCGGCGACGTCACGCTCGACGTCGCCATACAGGCCGAACCCGAACTGCGCATCGTCGGCGAGCGCCTCACCGGCGCCGGCCGCACCCTGCTGGCCACCGCGCTGCGCGACCCCGGCCGGGACCGGGTGGACGCGGCGTGGCACACCGCCGGCACCGCCCCCGTCACCCGGGCCCCGCTGCCCGACGACCGGCTCGGCACCGCCCTGCTGCCGCTGCGGGTCGGCGGCCGTACGGACGGCGAACGGCTGGTGCTCGCCGCCGCCGAACAGGCCGTCGTCGCACTCCGCTCCGTCTACCCCTGCGACCCGCGCCCCGCGCTGATGCGCGCCACCGCCGCCGTGCCGTGCGACGACCGCGGGCTCACCACCGACTGCCGCAACCTGCCGGCGGTGCTGCACCGCGTACGCGACGAGTGCGGCACCAGGCACGCGGCCCTCGTGGAGGCCCTGCGCGGCGGCTGCCGGGGCCCGGTGCACGACATGACGACGGAGCCGTACGGGGAGGCGCTGGTGCGGGCCGTGCTGGTGCGCGGGCCGGGGCAGCGCGGCACCCCCGTCGAGACGCTGGGCGACGGCGAGTTGCGCTACCTCGCGCTGGCGCTGGTGCTGCTCACCGGGCCGGGGGTGCTGGCGGTGGACCCGGCGGCGGAGGTGCCGTCGGCGCGGCAGGCGCTGACGGTGCTGGCGGACGGGATCGACCGGTGCCTCGACGCGCGGCAGGCGCGGGAGCTGGCGGCGCTGTGCGGCCGGATGTGCGACCGCGGGCACATCCGGCTGGTGGGGTCGGTCGGCGACCCGGAGCTGGCGGCCTCGGTGGCGGGCGCCACGGCGGTGCCGCTGCCGCAGCGGCCCCCTCCGGCGCGGCGGAGGTAGCCGGACGGCGGGTTCCCGGGCCCGGCGGCCGGCGGCCGGGCGGGAATGGCGTTGCGGACGGCGCCGCCGGGCCCGGAGAGTCGGCGTACGACGTACGACAGCGAAGGAGGGGTGCACATGCCCGTCGACGGCCGGAGCGCACTGGTCACCGGCGTGAGCCGGACGAAGGGGATCGGGTTCGCCATCGCCCGCAGGCTGGTCGCGGACGGTGCGCGCGTGTTCGTGCACGGCTACCCGCCGCACGACGAGGAGATGTCCTGGGGCTCCGACCTCCAAGGCTCCAACACCGTCGTCCAGGCGCTCGGCGGCGACTACGACCGGGCCGACCACGCCACCGCCGACCTCGCCCAGCCGGACGCGCCCGCCGCGCTGCTGACCGCGGCGCGGGAGTGCTACGGGATGGTGGACACGCTCGTCGTGAACCACGCCCGCAGCTCCACCTACGGCCTGGAGCAGCTGACCGCAGCCGAACTCGACCTGTGCTGGGCGGTGAACGTACGGGCCACGCTGCTGCTGGTGCAGGAGTTCGCGGCGCAGTACGACGAGGCGGCCGGGCGGGAGCGGGGCGGCGGCCGGGTCGTGCTGTTCACCTCCGGGCAGCATCTGGCGCCGATGAGCGGGGAGATCCCGTACGCCGCCACGAAGGGGGCGCTGCAGCAGCTGACGCTGACGCTCTCGGACGCCCTCGTCGACCGCGGCATCACCGTGAACTGCGTCAACCCCGGCCCCACGGACACCGGCTGGGCGGACGCGGAACTGACCGCGCAGGTGGGGCGGGCGCTGCCGCGCGGCCGGTGGAACACGCCGGAGGAGGCGGCGTCCGTGGTCGGGCTGCTCCTGGGCGACGACGCCGCGACGATCACCGGCAACACGGTCGACGCGGAGTCGGGCTTCCGGCGGTGGGTGCGGTAGAGCCGGGCGGGGGACGCCGGGTGGTAGACAGGGGCGCATGACGGACGACGTGCAGGGACTCCAGAAGCGGCTCGCGGCGTTCGCCGCGGCGCGGGACTGGGAGCAGTACCACACCCCGAAGAACCTGGCCGCGGCGCTCGGCGTGGAGGCCGCGGAGCTGCTGGAGATCTTCCAGTGGCTGACGCCGGAGGAGTCCGCGCGGATCATGGCGGACCCGGAGGCGGCGCACCGGGTGACGGACGAGGTGGCGGACGTGCTGGCGTACCTGCTGCAGTTCTGCTCGGCGGTGGGGGTGGATCCGCTGGCGGCGCTGGCGGCGAAGATCGAGCGCAACGAGAAGCGGTTTCCGGCGCCGGAGCGGGGGAGAGGAGCGGGTGCGGAGCCGGGGTCGGGTTCGGTGCCGGTCGCGGGGCCCGGGTTCGGGCCGTCGTCCGGGCCGGGGCCGGGGGGAGGGACCGTGAGGCCCCGACTGCCGTTCGCCGAGGCGGTCGCGCGGGCGGCGGGCGACGGGGCTCCGCTCGTCCTCGACGGCGGCCTGTCGAACCAGCTCGAAGCGCAGGGCTGCGACCTGCGCGACGAGCTGTGGTCGGCCCGGCTCCTCGCGGACGGCCCCGGGCAGATCGAGGACGCCCACGCCGCGTACGTACGGGCGGGGGCCGATGTGCTGCTGACGGCGAGCTACCAGGCGACGTTCGAGGGCTTCGCGCGCCGGGGCGCCGGGCGGGAGGAGGCGGCCCGGCTGCTGCGGAGCAGCGTGACGCTGGCGCGGCGGGCGGCGGACACGGCGCCCCGCCCGGTGTGGGTGGCGGCGTCGGCGGGACCGTACGGGGCGATGCTGGCGGACGGCTCGGAGTACCACGGCCGGTACGGGGACGGCGTGGGCGTCGCGGAGCTGGCGCGCTTCCACCGGCCGCGGCTGGAGGCGCTGGCGGCGGCGGAGCCGGACGTGCTGGCGCTGGAGACGGTCCCGGGGATGACGGAGGCGACGGCGCTGCTGAGGGCGGCGGCGGGGCTGCCCGCGGGCGTGCCGGTGTGGCTGACGTACACGGTCGCGGGCGGGGCGACGCGGGCGGGGGAGCCGCTGGCGGACGCCTTCGCGCTCGCCGCGGACGACGAGCGCGTGGTGGCGGTCGGGGTCAACTGCTGTGCGCCGGAGGACGTCGCGTACGCGGTGCGGACCGCCGCGCGCGTCACGGGCAAGCCGGTGGTGGCGTACCCGAACAGCGGCGAGGGCTGGGACCCGGCCGCCCGCGACTGGCGCGGCCCCGGCTCGTTCGACGCGGCGGCGGCCACGTCCTGGCGCCGCGCGGGCGCCGCGGCCGTTGGCGGCTGCTGCCGCGTGGGCCCGAAACC
>NZ_BAAAPF010000105.1:0-21203 GCF_039531005.1 Streptomyces synnematoformans | reverse complement strand
CGAGGTGCCGGGCGGCGGCGGGGGTCCGCTCCACCAGGGGTCCGATCTCGTCGAAGGGCACGGCGAACATGTCGTGCAGGACGAACGCCAGCCGCTCGGCCGGCGCCAGCCTGTCCAGCACGACGAGCAGCGCCACGCCCACGGAGTCGGCGAGGAGCGCCTCCTCCTCGGGTTCCGCGCCGCCGCCCGCGGCTCCGGCGCCGGTGCCCCCGTCCCCGTACGCCGGCGTGCGCGCCTCCAGCGGCTCCTCCCGCCGGTGCGCGCGCGACCGCAGCATGTTCAGGCAGATCCGCGAGACCACGGTGACGAGCCACGCCGTCAGGTCCCCGATCGCGTCGGCGTCGGAGCGGCTCAGCCGCAGCCAGGTCTCCTGCACGGCGTCGTCGGCCTCGGCGGCCGAGCCCAGCATCCGGTACGCGACTGCCCGCAGCCGGCCCCGTTCGGCCTCGAACCGCTCCGCCAGCAGATTCTGCCCGTCCATCCGTCACATCCCTCACGCGCGCGGGGTCCCTGCAGTACACCCCATCCGACCTGCGGGTGGGGAGCCGGGGCACGCTGCCCGACCGAGAAACACCTGGAGTGACCATGACATCGACCGTTCTGCTCACCGGCGGCACCGGGACGCTGGGCCGGCTCGTCGCACCGCTGCTGCGGGCCGCGGGCGCCGACGTCAGGGTGCTGAGCCGGCAGACCCACGAGTCCGCCGACGGCGTCGAGTACGTCACCGGCGACCTCGCCACCGGGGCGGGCACCGCGGCGGCCGTCGCCGGCGCGGACGTCATCGTCCACTGCGCGGGCAGCGCCAAGGGCGACGACGTGAAGACCCGGCACCTCGTCGACGCCGCCACCGCCGCCGGGCGCCCGCACCTCGTCTCCATCTCCGTCGTCGGCGCCGATCGCACCCCGGTCGTCAGCGGGCTCGACCGCGCCATGTTCGGCTACGTCGCCGCCAAGCGCGCCGCCGAGCGCATCGTCGCCGAGTCCGGCCTGCCGTGGACGACGCTGCGCGCCACCCAGTTCCACGAGCTGACGCTGACGACAGCGCGGGCCATGGCCCGCCTGCCGGTGCTGCCGGCGCCGGCCGGCTTCCGCATCCAGCCGGTCGCCGCCGCGGAGGTGGCCGGCCGGCTGGCGGAACTGGCGCTGGCCGGACCGGCGGGGCTCGCGGCGGAGATGGGCGGCCCGCGCACGTACGAGATGCGGGACGTCCTGCGCGGCTACCTGGAGGCGACGGGCCGCCGCCGCCCGGTCGTGCCGGTGCGGCTGCCCGGCAGGGCCGCCGCGGCGTTCCGCGCGGGGGCCAACCTGGCGCCGGAGCACGCGGTGGGGCGGCAGACGTGGGAGGACTTCCTCGCCGGGCAGGCGGCGCTGGTCTGACAGCGCTGGTCTGACGGGCGTGGCTACGGGCCCGGGCGGCCGGGGCTGGGCGGTCGGGGCTGGGCGGCCGGGACTGGGCGGCCGGGGCTGGGCGGCCCCCGGTCACCACCGCGGGGGTGCCGCCGCGGGCAGTTCCACCGTGATGCGGAGCCCGCCCGCGGCGCGCGGGGTGAGGGTCAGCGTGCCGCCGTGGGCGTGGGTGATGGTCTTGACGATCGCCAGGCCGAGGCCGACGCCCGCGTGGTCGGTGCGGACGCGCTCGGTGCCGCGCTGGAACGGCTCGGTGAGGGTCGCGACCCGCTCCGGGGCGACCGGCTCGCCGGTGTTCTCGACGGTGAGCACGGCGGTCCCGGCGCGGAGGGCGGTGCCCACCCGCACGGCGCCGGTGCCGGGCAGGTTGTGGACGATCGCGTTGTGCACGAGGTTCGTCGTCAGCTGCAGCAGGAGCGCCGGGGAGCCGACCGCGGGGGTGACGTCGCCGCCGGTCTCCAGGGTGACGCCGTGCTTCTCGGCGAGGGGCAGAAGCGTTTCGGCGGCTTCCTCCGCCAGCAGGGACAGGTCGACGTGCTCTCCGGTGAAGGACTGCTGGTCGGCGCGGCTGAGCAGGAGCAGCGCCTCGGTGAGGTCGATGGCCCGGGTGTTGACGGCGCGCAGCCGGTCGACGAGTTCGCCGGGGTCGTGCGTGGGGTCGCTGTGGGCCACGTCGAGCAGCGACTTCGAGATCGCCAGCGGCGTGCGCAGCTCGTGCGAGGCGTTCGCGGCGAATCTCCGCTGCTCGGCGACGTGCGCTTCGAGCCGGGCGAGCATGGTGTCGAAGGCGTCGGCGAGTTCGCGGAACTCGTCCTGGCGGCCCGGCAGCCGGATCCGGTGGGAGAGCGATCCGTTCGCGGCCGTGCGGGTGGCGTCGGTGATGCGGTTCACCGGGGCGAGCATCCGGCCGGCCAGGAACCACCCGCCGACCAGGCCGAACACCAGCAGGAACAGCATGACCGCGGCGGCCGTCGGGGCGAACCCGAGCACGAAGCTGGTGCCCGGAGTCGCCCGCCACGCCCCCTCCGAGTTGGTCTGCAGCCACCCCTGCCGCAGGAGGAAGTAACCCACGGCGGCGAGCACCAGGGCGCCGGCGAGCAGGAGGAACCCGGTGTAGCTGAGCGTGAGCTTGAGCCGGACGCTCAGCCCCGGCCGCCTACGCACGGCCCGCGCCCCCGGGCCCGGTGCCGGGCGGGATGTCGATGCGGTAGCCGACGCCGAGCACGGTGGCGATGATCCAGGGTTCGCCGAGGCGTTTGCGCAGGGCGGAGACGGTGATCCGGACGGCGTTGGTGAACGGGTCGGCGTTGGCGTCCCACGCCCGCTCCAGGAGTTCCTCGGCGCTGACGACGCCGCCTTCCGCGGCGACGAGGACTTCGAGCACCGCGAACTGCTTGCGGGTGAGCGCCACGTAGCGGCCGTCCCGGTAGACCTCGCGGCGGAACGGGTCCAGGCGCAGGCCCGCGATCTCACGCACCGGCGGCCTGGTGTGGCCCCGCCTGCGGTCGAGCGCCCGCAGCCGGAGGACGAGTTCCTGCAGCTCGAAGGGCTTGGTGAGGTAGTCGTCGGCGCCGAGTTCGAAGCCGGACGCCTTGTCGTCGAGCCGGTCGGCCGCGGTGAGCATGAGGATCGGCATGCCGCTGCCGGAGGCGACGATGCGGGTGGCGATCTCGTCGCCGGAGGGCCCGGGGATGTCGCGGTCGAGGACGGCGATGTCGTACGTGTTGACGCTCAGCATTTCCAGCGCGGTGGCGCCGTCGCCCGCGATGTCGGCGGCGACCGCTTCCAGGCGGAGGCCGTCGCGAATGGCCTCCGCCATATACGGCTCGTCCTCGACGATCAACACGCGCATGCCGTTCATGCTACGAGTCGGCGGATATCGTCGGCGTATCGAAATCCGCATACGCGCCGGCAACACCGCCCTGCCTTGACTGGCGGCATGTCCTCCAGCGAAGCAGCCCGGGAACGCCGACTCAGCGACGGCGGACCGGTGAGCGGAATCACGCACCTCCCGGTGGCCGGGCCCCCGGGCCGGAACCTGACCGTCGAGCCGATCAGCGCCGCCGCGCACCTGGCGTTCGTCCGGGCGCAGCCGTCGGTCAGCTTCCTGCAGACCCCGGCGTGGGGCGGTGTCAAGACCGAGTGGCGCGGTGAGTCCCTCGGCTGGTACGACGGCCGGGAGCTGGTCGGCGCCGGGCTCGTCCTGCACCGGCCGGTGCCGCGGCTGAAGCGCTTCACGCTGGCCTATCTGCCCGAGGGCCCGGTCATCGACTGGACCGGCGAGATCGACGCGTGGCTCGACCCGCTGGCCGCCCATCTCCGGGCCCGCGGCGCGTTCGCGATCCGGCTGGGCCCGCCGGTGTGCACGCACACCTGGAGCGCCGCCCAGGTCAAGCAGGGCATCGCCGACCCCGGCGCGCGACGGCTCACCGAGGTGCCCGGCCCGTGGACCGACCCGGTCGGCGCCCGCGTGACCGGCCGGCTCAGGCGCGCCGGCTGGCTGCCGCAGAGCCCGGAGGACGGCTTCGGGGTCGGGCACCCGCAGTTCAAGTACGAGCTTCCGCTGGCCGGCAGGACCGAGGACGACCTGCTCAGGGGCATGAACCAGCAGTGGCGCCGCAACATCAGGAAGGCGGCCGGGGAGGGCGTCGAGGTCGCGGTCGGTGCGGACGTCGCGGACCTGGAGGCGTTCCACGACCTGTACGTCCACACCGCCGAGCGCGACCGCTTCACGCCCCGGCCGCTGCGCTACTTCGAGACCATGGTCGCGGCGCTGAACGCGGAGGACCCCGAGCGGATCAGGCTCTACCTGGCCCGCCACCGCGGCGACCTGGTCGCCGCCGCCCTGCTGGTCCGCGTCGGCACCCACGCGGTGTACGCCTACGGCGCCTCCTCGACCCGCAAGCGCGAGGTGCGCGGTTCGCACGCCTGCCAGTGGGCGATGATCCGGGACGCGCTGGCGGCCGGCTGCGACCGCTACGACCTGCGCGGCATCACCCCCACCCTCGACGCCGCCGACCCGCACGTCGGGCTGGTCCGGTTCAAGGCCGGCACCGGCGGCCGGGCGGTGCGGTACGCCGGCGAATGGGACCTGCCGCTGCGGCCGGTGGTCTACCGGACCTTCGACCTCTACATGAAGCGGCGTGCGCGATGAGCCGGGCGACGGGCATCACCGTCTACGGATGCGGGCGGGAGGAGGCCGCCCTGTTCCGGGAGCTGGCACCCCGCTTCGGCATCACCCCCACCCTCACGGATGCGGCACTGTCCGAGGCGAACGCGGAACTGGCCTCCGGAAACCGGTGCGTCAGCGTCGACCACAAGACCCGGATAACCGGTCCCGCGCTCCTCGCCCTCAGCCGGGCCGGCGTCACGTACCTCTCCACCCGGAGCATCGGCTGCAACCACATCGACGTGGAATACGCGGAAAGCGTCGGCATCTCCGTCGGGAACGTCGCCTACTCGCCCGACAGCGTGGCCGACTACACGCTCATGCTGATGCTGATGGCGGTACGGAACGCGAAAGCCACCGTCCGCCGCTCGGACCGCCACGACTACCGCCTGAACGAGGTGCGCGGGAGGGAACTGCGCGACCTGACCACCGGCGTCGTCGGGACAGGGCGCATCGGCACGGCGGTCGTGGAAAGGCTGCGGGGTTTCGGCGGCCGCACACTCGCCTGCGACCGCCGCCCCGGGACGGCCGCCGACTACGTCTCCCTCGACGAACTGCTGCGGCGAAGCGACATCGTGACGCTGCACGCACCGCTGACCGCGGACACGCACCATCTCATCGACTCGCGGCGGATCGAGCAGATGAAGCACGGCGCTTTCCTCGTCAACACCGGGCGGGGTTCCCTGATCGACACCGAGGCCCTCGTTTCCGCGCTGGAAAGCGGCCGGCTAGGCGGTGCGGCGCTGGATGTCCTCGAAGGGGAGGAAGGAATCTTCTACACCGACTGCCGCAACACGCGCATCGGGAGCAAAGCGCTGCTGCGGCTGCAGGAGATGCCGAACGTGCTCATCACCCCGCACACCGCGTACCACACGGACCACGCCCTGAGCGACATGGTCGAGAACTCCGTCCGCAACTGCATGGAACACGAGAGAAGGACTCTGCATGGCTAAGGTGAAGATCGGCATCATATTCGGCGGCTCCTCCGAGGAACACCCCGTCTCCGTCAAGTCCGCGCGGGAGGTCGCGCGGAGTCTCGACGCCGAGAAGTACGAGCCGTGCTATGTCGGGATCACCCGGAGCGGCGACTGGAGGCTCTGCGACGGGCCCGACACGGACTGGGAGGGGGGCGGCGGCCGGCCGGCCGTGCTGTCGCCGGACCGGAGCGCCCGCGGCCTGCTCGTCCTGGACCGGGGGCGGTACGAGACGGTCCCCCTGGACGTCGTCCTGCCGGTGCTGCACGGCCGGCTCGGCGAGGACGGCGCGATACAGGGCCTCCTCGAACTCTCCGGCATCCCGTACGTCGGCTGCGGCATCCAGAGTTCCGCGCTGTGCATGGACAAGTCCCTCGCCTATCTCGTCGCCCGCGGCGCGGGAATCACCACGCCGGAATTCTGGACCGTCACGGCGGACGAGGACATCGATCCCGACCGCATCGCCTATCCCGTCTTCGTGAAACCGGCCCGTTCAGGATCGTCCTTCGGCGTCAGCCGGGTCTCCCGGAAGGAGGAACTGCCGGGCGCGGTGGCAACCGCGCGGCAGTACGACACGAAGGTGCTGATCGAAGAGGCCGTCGCCGGCCGCGAGATCGGCTGCGCCCTCCTCGGGGACGAGCTGGATCTGATCGCGGGCGAGGTGGACCACATCGCGCTCTCCCACGGCTTCTTCAGGATCCACCAGGAGGACCGCCCCGAAACCGGCTCCGACAACTCCGTGGCCGTCGTCCCCGCCGACATTCCGGAAGCGTCGCGGGCGCTCGTCCAGGAGAAGGCGAAGGCCGTCTACCGCGCCCTGGGCTGCCGGGGTCTTTCGCGGGTGGACATGTTCCTCACGGAGGGCGGCGACGTCGTACTCAACGAGGTCAACACCTTTCCCGGCATGACCTCGTACAGCCGTTATCCGCGCATGATGGCGGCCGCCGACCTGCCGCTCGGCGAGGTGCTCGACCGGCTGGTGTCGCTGGCCCTGACGGGAAAGCTGCGGTGAACGCGGACTTCGCCTTCGTGGACGAACTGGTCCCCGGAATCCGCTGGGACGCCAAGTACGCCACCTGGGACAACTTCACCGGCAAACCGGTGGACGGCTACCTGGCGAACCGCATCGTCGGCACGAGGGCCCTGTGCGCGGCGCTGGACGAGGTACGGCAGAAGGCCGGCTCCCGCGGCTTCGGTCTGCTGCTCTGGGACGGCTACCGCCCGCAGCGCGCCGTGGACTGCTTCGTACGCTGGTCGCAACAGCCCGAGGACGGCCGGACGAAGCCGCGGCACTATCCGCACATCGACAGGTCCGCCATGTTCGAGCTGGGGTACGTGGCCGCCAGGTCGGGCCACAGCCGGGGCAGCACCGTGGACCTGGCGCTGTACCGCCTGGACACCGGCGAACTCGCCGCCATGGGCGGCGGTCACGACCTGATGGACTCCCTCTCCCACCACGGCGCGACGGGGATCGGGTACGCCGAGGCGCGCAACCGTGAGTTCCTGCGCTCCCTCATGGAGGACTGCGGCTTCAGCCCGTACGAGAGCGAGTGGTGGCACTACACGCTGAGAGACGAACCGTACCCGGACACCTACTTCGACTTTCCCGTCGGGTAGCGCACCCGCGAGCGGCGTGTACGCAGGGCGCGGGGGTGTCACAGCACTGTTATATTAGCGCTGTGACATCTCCGGACCCCACCAAGCTGCCCGACCCCTGGCAGGACCTGCACGCGCTGCTGGCCTCCCTCGACGCCGAGATCGAGCGGGTCTACGCCGACCGCGGCATCGAGGGCGTACGCCCCCGCTTCGCGTACCCGCTGATCCGCCTCGCCCACACCGGGCCGCTGACCATCCGCGAGCTGGCGGAGTCCCTGCACCGCTCGCACTCCGCGGTCAGCCAGACCGTCGCCGCGATGCGCAGGGAGGACCTGGTCACCTCCGAGCCGGGCCCCGACGCCCGCACCCGGCGGATCGACCTGACCGCGCGCGCCCGGGCGCTGGTGCCGTTCCTGGAGGCGGAGTGGCGCGCCACCCACGAGGCCGTCGCCGAGCTGGACGGCGAGCTGCCGTACGCGATGACCGCGGTGGTCGAGGACGTGCGCCGCGCCCTGGAGAGCCGGTCGATGCGCCGGCGCATCGAGGACAACCTCGCCGAGCCACCCCGATGAAGCGCCGCGTCCGCTTCCTCGACACCCGCCCGCTCCGCAGCAGCCCGCCGTTCCGCGCCCTGTGGATCGGCACGTCGGCGTCCCAGGCCGGCGCCCAGATAGCGAACGTCGCCGTACTCGCCCAGGTCTGGGACCTCACGGGCAGCCCCGTCGGCACCGGCGCCATCGGGCTGGCCACCGGCCTGCCGATGGTCGTGTTCGGCCTGCTCGGCGGCGCCCTGGCCGACACCGTGGACCGCCGCGCCCTGGTACGGGCCACCACCGCCGGCCAGCTGCTGGCCGCGGCGGCGCTGTGCGCCCAGGCGCTCGCGGGCAACCGGAACGTACTCCTCCTGCTGGCCCTGGTCGCCGTCGCCACCGCCTGCGCCGCCCTCGGCGCCCCCGCCCGCCGCACCTTCCCCGTCCGCCTGCTGCCGCCCGACCAGGTCGCCGCCGGCCTCGCGCTGAACAACGTCTCCTTCCAGGCGGCCATGCTCGCCGGGCCCGCGGCCGCCGGGCTGATCATCGCCCGCTGGTCCTACCCCGCCGCGTACGCCACCCAGGCCGCGGCCATCGCCGTCGCCCTGGCCGCGGTCCTCCGCCTCCCCGCGATGCGCCCCGAAGGCACCCGCGCCCCGGGCGGCGGGCGCCGCCGGGCCGAACGCGGCGGCTGGCGCATCGTGCTGCACCGCAAGACGCTGTGGGGCTCGCTGGCCACCGACCTGTCCGCGACCCTCCTCGCGATGCCGATCGCGCTCTTCCCCCTGGTCAACGAGGTCCACTTCGACGGCAACCCGCGGACCCTCGGCCTGTTCCTCTCGGCCGTCGCGGCCGGCGGCATCACGGCCGGCCTGCTCTCCGGCACGGTCACCCGCATCCGCCGCGGCGGCCTGGTCCAGCTGACCGCGGCCGCCGTCTGGGGCGTGGCCCTCGCCTGCTTCGGCCTGGCGGGCCCCCTCTGGCTGGCCCTCGCCTGCCTCACCGCCGCGGGCGCCGCCGACACCGTCTCCGTCGTCACCCGCAGCGCCCTGGTCCAACTGGAGACCCCGGACGCCTACCGGGGCCGGGTCTCCTCGGTGGAACACGTCATCGGGGTGGCGGGCCCGGAGCTGGGCAACTTCCGCGGCGGCCTCGTGGCCTCCGCCACCTCGGCCACCTTCTCCCTGGTCACCGGCGGCCTCACCGCCCTGGCGGCGATAGCCGCCGTAGCCGCCGCCAACGCCCCCCTCCGCACCTACCGCACCCCCACCCCGAAAACCCCGGCCCCGGACACCCCCGCGCCCAGCACCCAGCCGGTCTCCCCCGCGCCGCCCGGTTCCTAGCCTCCCGCGGGCGGGCGGGTGGGGGTCATGTCCTGGGTGCCTATGACCGACAGCAGGCGCAGTTGTTCCGCGGCCTCCGTGTCGGGCGGGGCGTCGAACCACAGCAGGCGCTGGCGGCCGTCCTCGCTGAACAGGCTGTGGCAGTCCAGTTCGATGACGCCCAGCGCCGGGTGGGCGATGCGCTTGTGGTCGGTGCGGCGCAGGGCGACGTCGTGGGTGTCCCACAGGGCGGCGAACTCCGGGCTGAGCCGGCGCAGGGCGGTGACCATCGCGGTGACCTCGGGGTCGCCGCCGCGCTTCGCGGCGACCGCCTGCAGGTCGGCCACGAGGACCCGGGAGTGGTGCGCGTGGTCCTCGGGCGGGTACAGGGTGCGGGAGGCGGGGTCGGTGAACCAGCGGTAGGCAAGGCTCGCGCGGGGGCCGCGCTGTGCCGGGGGGCGGCCGACGAGGGCGACGGCCAGGGGGTTCTGGACGAGGACCTCGTGCAGGTCGGTGATGACCTGGGCGGGGGTGGCGGTGAGCTGGTCCAGCAGGCCGAGGAGGCCGGGCTGGACGTGTGCGGTGGGGCCGTGCGCGGCCGGGGGGAGGGGGCGGTCGGCGAGGTGGAACAGGTGGTCGCGTTCGTCGCCGGTCAGCCGCAGCGCCCGGGCCAGCGCCGCCAGGACCTGGGCGGAGGGCTGGGCGCCGCGGCTGCCCTCCAGCTCGGTGTAGTAGTCCGCGGACAGCCCGGCCAGCTGGGCGACCTCCTCGCGGCGCAGCCCGGGCACCCGGCGGCGGGGGCCGGTGGGCAGGCCGACGTCGGCGGGGCGGATGCGGTCGCGCCGGGACCTGAGGAACGCGGCGAGTGCGGAGTGGTTCACGTACCCCATGGTCGCGCGCCGCGGGGAACGCGAGCCAGGGGTCGGCGACCCCAGGGTGAAGAACGCCCTGGCTGCGGCGGTCGTACCGGCGCATGCTGAGTCCACGGTGCCCGGTCCGCTCCCGCGGCCGGCGACCGGTTCA
This sequence comes from Streptomyces synnematoformans, assembly GCF_039531005.1. NCBI lineage: Bacteria > Bacillati > Actinomycetota > Actinomycetes > Kitasatosporales > Streptomycetaceae > Streptomyces > Streptomyces synnematoformans. Next base: position 11,182 of record NZ_BAAAPF010000105.1, on the reverse strand, counting down.
CCACCCACGACCAGGAGAGCAGGGCAACGCATGCCTTCCCACGCACCACCCCCGGCGGCCCCCGGCGGCCGCCCCCGCGTCGCCGTCGTCACGGGCGGCTCCCGCGGCATCGGCCGCGAGACCGTACGCCGCCTCGCCGCCGACGGCTACGCCGTCGTGGTCGGCTACGCCGGCAACCGCGAACTGGCCGAGGCCGCCGTCAAGGACGCCGTCGCCGCCGGCGGCACGGCGGTCCCCGTGCGGGCCGACGTCGCCGAGGAAGAGCAGGTCGCGGCGCTGTTCGACACCGCGGAGACCGAGTTCGGCGGCGTCGACGCCGTCGTCCACGCGGCCGGCCGGCTGGCGCTGGCGCCGGTCGCCGAGCTCGACCTGGCGGAGCTGGACGCGCTGCACCGGACGAACATCCGCGGCACCTTCGTCGTCGCCCAGCAGGCCGCGCGGCGCGTCCGCGGCGGCGGCGCGCTCGTCACCTTCTCCACGTCGGTCGTCGGCATGGCGCTGCCCCGCTACGGCGCGTACAGCGCGAGCAAGGGCGCCGTCGAGGCCCTGACAATGATCCTCGCGCGCGAGCTGCGCGGCCGGGACGTCACCGTCAACGCCGTGGCCCCCGGCCCCACCGCCACCGACCTGTTCTTCGAGGGAAAGGACGAGGAGACCGTCGCCCGGCTGGCCGCCCAGCCGCCGCTGGAGCGGCTCGGCACGCCGGCCGACGTCGCCGAGGTCGTCGCCTTCCTGGTGTCCCCGGCGGGGCACTGGGTCAACGGCCAGGTCCTCCGCGCCAACGGCGGCATCGTCTGACAAGCCGAACAACCCACCGAAGGAGCACCACCATGCCGTTCGCGAACTTCAAGATCCCTGCCGGAACTCTGGACGCGCAGCAGAAGGAGACGCTCGTCGCCCGCACCACCGACCTGTACGCCGAGCTGTACGGCGAACGCGCCCGCGCCACCACCGTGGTCCTGGTCGAGGAGGTCGCCGACGGCGGCTGGGGCGTCGCCGGCACCGTCCTGACCGCGGCCCTGCTCCGGCAGTCCCCGGACGGGGCTCAGCCGTCGGCTCCCGCGTAGAAGGCGCGGGCCGCCGAGGTGATCCACTCGGGCCGCTCCCACGCGGGCCAGCGGGTGCGCGCGGAGCGGTCGATCGCGGCGGCCGCGTCGTCGGCGGAGACTCCGGCGGCCCTGAGGCGGTCCGCCTCGGTACGGACGTACGTCAGGTAGTCCCGGACGTCGTGGATCAGGCCGGCGTCGGCGACCTCGCCGTGGCCGGGGACGACGATCTCGGGGGCGAGCGCGGCGAGCCCGTCGAGGACGTCGATCCAGCGGCGGGGGTCGACGTCGGTGTCGTGCGGGGGGAAGTAGGGCGTGATCGGGAAGATCCGGGTTTCGAGGAGGTCGCCGCCGAAGAGCACCCGGTCGTCGACGAGCACGACCTGGTCGCCGACGGTGTGCGCCGGGCCGACGGGGCGGAGGACCGCGGTGCGGCCGCCGAGGTCGATCTCGGCCCGGCCGTCGTAGACCAGGTCGGGGGCGACGAGTTCGACGCCGCGGAGTTCGGCGGCGACGGCCGGGCCGAGGCCCCGGAACATGTCGAGGTACGCGGTGCCCTTGCGCCGCAGCTCGTCGCGCTGCGCCCGGTTGTAGACGATCGTCGCGACGCCCTCGAAGGGCTGGGCGCCGTAGCCGTGCTCGGGGTGGAAGTGGGTGACGGTCAGGTACAGGCGCCGGCCGACGGCGAGGCGGCGGGCCTGTTCGAGGACGTACGCGCCGTTGCGCGGCCCCATGCCGGTGTCGACGACCAGCGCGGCCTGGTCGCCGACGACGATGCCGACGTTCGGCACCAGCTCCACGCGCCCGTCCGGGATCACGTGGACGCCCTCGGCGACTTCGACCGGCTCGCCGCGTACGACGGGCGGCTGTGCGCTGCTGGGGTCCATGCCCGCACTCCAATCTGAACAGCGTTGAGATCCTGCGTCGACCGTACCACGCATCTGAACACTGTTAAGATCGGTCCCCATGGGCAAGAGGCGCTACCACCACGGGGACTTGCGCGGTGCGCTGCTGGACGCCGCCGAGGAGCTGGTCCGCGAGCGCGGCCCCGCGGGCTGGTCGCTGCGGGAGGCGTCGGCGCGCGTCGGCGTCAGCCCGAGCGCGGCGTACCACCACTTCTCCTCCCGCGACGCGCTGGTGCGCGCCCTGTCCGTACGCGTCCTCGCCCGGCTCGGCGAGCGCATGGCCGAGGCGGACGCCGCGGCCTGGCGGGACGACGCCCGCCGGCGCCTCGTCGCGGCCTGCCGCGCGTACGTCCGCTGGGCCCTGGACGACCCGGCGGTCGCCCGCCTCGCCTTCGGCGCCGCCGCCCGCGACCCCGGCACCGCGGTCCACCCGCACCCGCACGACGTCATCGACGCCGAACTCGACCGGCTCGCCGAGGCGGGCGAGCTGAGCGCCGCGGCCCGCCCGGCGGCGGAGTTCGCCGTCTGGGCGGCGGTCCACGGGGTGGCCACGCTGCTCACCGACGGCCTGATGGCCCTCGACCCCCCGCAGGCCGCCGACCTGCAGACCGAGCGCGTCGTGCAGGCCGTGCTCACCGGCCTCACCCGGGAGACCGCACCCCCCGGCACCTGGCCCGCCGCCCGCTCCACCCACACCGAGCGCCGCGCCGCCCGTGCGCGGGAGCGCGGGCGCGGCGAGGCGTGAGGCGGGAGGCGTGGGGCGCGAGGCGTGGGCGTGCCGTGGGTCAGGCCCGGCGGGCGGCGGCGGCCTCGACCAACTCGTCGAGCCGGACCAGCGCGGCCGTGTACCCGTCGATCTGCTTCCTGATGCGCTCCCGCTCGGCGTCGAGCATCGCCCGCTGCTCGACGGTCGTCGTCCCCGTGTCGATGCACGGGAGCAGCTCGGCGATACGGCGGCTGGGCAGGCCCGCCGCGTAGAGCTGCTGGAAGAAGCGGACCCGGTCGACGGCGTCCTCGGGGTACTCGCGCTGGCCGCCGGGGCTGCGGCCGGGGGTGAGGAGCCCCTGCTCCTCGTAGTAGCGCAGCGCGCGCACGCTCACCCCCGAGCGCCGGGCGACCTCTCCGATGCGCATGGACGCACTCCTTCCGCCGTATCCGGACGCCGGACGCCGGACGCCGGACTTGACCCTGACGTCAACGGTAGGTCTTACGTTACCCGCATGAGCACACCGAACACCGAACCGACCACCGCCCACCCGTCCCCCGGCCTCCGCATCGACGGCGCGGTCGCGCTCGTGACCGGCGCCAACCGAGGGCTCGGCCGCCTCTTCGCCCGCCAGCTCCTCGACCGCGGCGCGGCCCGCGTCTACGCGGCCGCCCGCCGGCCGGAGTCGGCCGACCTGCCCGGCGCCGTACCGCTGCGGCTGGACGTCACGGACGCCGACGAGGTGCGGGCCGCGGCCGAGGCGGCGGGCGACGTGACACTCGTGGTGAACAACGCGGGCGTCAGCCACTGGACCGACCTCGTCACCGGTGACCTGTCCGCCGTACGCGCGGAGATGGAGACCAACTTCTGGGGCACGCTGAACGTCGTACGGGCCTTCGCCCCGGCGCTCGCCGCGCACGGGGGCGGCGCGCTCCTCAACGTGCTGTCCGCGCAGTCCTGGTTCGCGTACCCGGGCACGAACGGCTACCACGCGTCCAAGGCGGCCCAGTGGGCACTGACCAACGGCGTGCGCATGGAACTCGCCGCGCAGGGCACCCTCGTGACCGGCCTCCACCTCGGCGCCGTCGACACCGACTTCAGCGCCGCCTACGACGGCCCCAAGGGCGACCCGGCCGCCGTGGCCCGCGCCGGCCTCGACGGCGTCGAGGCGGGCGCGGCCGAGGTGATCGCCGACGACTGGAGCGCGCACGTCAAGAAGTCGCTGGCCGACGACCCCGCGCGGCTGTACGACGAGATCCGCGCCGGCATCGTCTGACCGGCCGGCCCGCCCGGAGCGGGCCGGGACCGCCGGCCGCATGGTGGCCGGCGGTCCCGCGGCTCTATCTTGGGCACGTCGAGATGCCCGATGTGCGCCGGGCGACAGCCGGCGGAAGGGGACGCCCGTGACAGACCAGCCCTCCTTAGGCGGGCCGCCGCCGCAGTCCTCCGTCGACCCGCAGGTGCCGCACCCCGCGCGGATCTACGACTACCTCCTGGGCGGCAAGGACCACTACACCGCCGACCGCGCCGCCGCCGAGGAGACCATCCGGCGCGCACCCCAGGTCAGGGAGTCCGCCCGCGCGAACCGCGCCTGGATGCGCCGCGCGGTCCGCTACCTCGCCGGCCGCGGCGTACGCCAGTTCCTGGACATCGGCACCGGCATCCCCACCTCGCCCAACCTCCACGAGGTCGCCCAGGAGGCCAGCCCCGACTGCCGGGTCGTCTACGCCGACAACGACCCCGTCGTCCTCGCCCACGCCCGCGCCCTTCTGAGCAGCACCCCCCAGGGCCGCACCGCGTACGTCCAGGCCGACGTGCGCCGGCCGGACGAGATCCTCACGGCCCCCGAGCTGTGGAGCACCCTGGACCGGGACCGGCCCGTGGCCCTGATGCTCTCCGCGATCCTCCACTTCGTACGCGACGAGGAGGACCCCGGCGGCATCGTCGCCGCCCTCCGCGACGCCCTCCCGCCGGGCAGCTACCTGGCCCTGTCCCACACCACCAACGACATCCAGCCCGAGAGGGCCGCGAACGCCGCCGCCGTGTACGGCGAGCGGCGCGCCGCGGCGCTGATGGTGCCGCGCCCCCTGGACCGGGTGACGGCGTTCTTCGACGGCTTCGACGTCGTCGAGCCCGGCGTCGTCCAGCTGCCCCGCTGGCATCCGGACGGGCCCGTCCCGCCGCGGCTGCTCGACGAGGTGTGGCTCTACGGCGGCGTGGGCCGCCTCCACGACGGCTGAGCCGGACCCCGGAGCCCCCGCCGGCGCCGTCCGGCCGCGCTTAGGCTGTGCCCATGACGTCAGTGGAGCAGGAGCGCCCGCGCGCGCTGCTCGCGGGGGCTTCGCGCCGGTGGGTGCGGCTGCTGCCGTGGGGCCTGGCGTTCGTCCTGTGCGTCGCCCTCCTGCCCACCACCATCCAGGTGCTCACCGTCGACTACGGCCTGCACGGCGGCGTCGCGAGCGTGCTGGCCGTCGCGCAGTCCGCACCGCTGCTGCTCGCCGTCACCCGGCCGCTGCAGGCCTGGTACGTGATCTTCGCCGCGGACGTCGCCGGGGCGCTCGCGCTGCTCACCACCGACTACGAGCAGCGGCACGAGTGGCCGTTCCCCCCGATGGAGATAGTGGGGTACATCGGCCTCTGCCTCGCCCTCGGCCTGCGCGAGTCGCGCCGGACGCTGCTGCTGGTCTGGCTGGCGACCGCGGCGGCGAACGCCGGGCTCCTGTTCGTCGCGCCCGACCGGGGGAACGACCGAAGCGCCCTGCTGATGATCCTCAGCGGGGTGACCCTGCTGCTCACCGGGGTGCTGCGGGAGCGGTCCGAGGTACAGCGCCGGCTGGCCGAGCAGGAGACGATCAGCGAGGCCGAACGCGGCCGGCGGACGCTGCTGGAGGAACGCGCCCGTATCGCACGAGAGCTGCACGACGTGGTGGCGCACCACATGTCCGTCATCACGGTGCAGGCGGACACCGCCGAGTACCGCCTCGACGGGCTGCCGCCGGACGTGCGGGGGGAGTTCACGTCCATCGCGGCGACCGCACGCGAGTCGCTCGGCGAGATGCGGCGGCTTCTCGGCGTGCTGCGCAACGAGGAGACGCACGGCGAGTTCGCGCCCCAGCCGGGCCTGACGCAGATCGGGCAGCTGGTGGAGGCGACGGCGCGGGCCGGCGGCCCGGTGGAGTTCACCCCGTGCGACGCCGACGTGCCGGAGGCGGTGGGCTTGTCCGCGTACCGCATCGTCCAGGAGGCCCTCGCGAACGTCGTACGGCACGCGCCGGGCGCCACGACGCGGGTGTCGCTGTCGGTGCCGGAGGGCGGGAACCGGCTCGCCGTCCTCGTCGTCAACGGGCCGCCCCCGGAGCTGCCCGCCGCGCCGCTGGAGCAGAGCGGCACCGGGCACGGCCTCGTCGGCATGCGCGAGCGGGTGCGGCTCGTCGGCGGCACCTTCGACGCGGGGCCGCTGCCGGACGGCGGCTTCCGGGTGGCCGCCCACCTACCCCTGGGAGAGAAGGACCTCACGTGACCACGCGCGTCATCATCGTCGACGACCAGGCCATGGTGCGGGCCGGCTTCGCCGCGCTGCTGGCCGCCCAGAGCGACATCGACGTGGTGGGCGAGGCCCCCGACGGTGCGCAGGGCGTCGAGCTGAGCCGGCGCACCCACCCCGACATCGTGCTCATGGACGTCCGCATGCCGGAGATGGACGGCCTGGAGGCCGCGCGCCGCATCCTCTCGCGGCCGGCGGGGGAGCACCGGCCGCGGGTCCTGATGCTCACCACGTTCGACGTCGACGACTACGTCTACGAGGCGCTGCGGGCGGGCGCGAGCGGCTTCCTGCTGAAGGACGCGCCGCCGGCCGACCTGATCGCGGCGGTACGGGTCGTGGCCTCGGGCGACGCGCTGCTCGCCCCCTCCGTGACCCGGCGCCTCATCGCGGACTTCGCCCGGCAGCGCCCCGCCGGTCGCGGCAGGCCGGCGCAGCGGCTCAAGGCCCTGACGGAACGCGAGACCGAGGTCCTCACCCTGGTGGCCCGCGGCCGGTCCAACGCGGAGATCGCGGAGACGCTGGTGCTGGCGGAGCAGACGGTGAAGACGCACGTCAGCCGCGTCCTGACCAAGCTGGACCTGCGCGACCGCGCCCAGGCGGTCGTGATCGCGTACGAGTCGGGGCTGGTCGCCCCGGGCGAGTAGCCCCGCCGGGGTCCCAGCCCCCGCCGCCGGGTGGGGCCTGCCCCTCCACCACCCCCTACCGCGGTAGCACCTCGCACTCGGCTCCCGGGTATGACGCCCGGCGGGCAGCCGTCCGCGCACTCTTCACCCGTCAGCACGAAGAGATGACGAAAGGGCGGATCATGAGGCTACGTGGCGGCAAGAGGCGCAAGGCGGACCACCGGCCGGCGGCCGGCGGCGGACCGGAGGCCCCGGCAGCCACCCCCGGTCTCGCCGTGGAGCTGCGCGGCGTCCGGCGGCGGTACGGCCGCGGCAGCGGCGCCGTACACGCCCTCGCGGGCGTCGACCTGGCGCTGCCGCGCGGTACGTTCACCGCGGTCATGGGCCCGTCGGGGTCCGGCAAGTCCACCTTCCTGCAGTGCGCCGCCGGCCTCGACCGGCCGTCGGCCGGATCCGTGCGCCTCGGCGGTACGGAGATCACCGGGATGGGCGAGAACCAGCTCACCGAGCTGCGCCGCAGCCGCCTGGGCTTCGTCTTCCAGGCGTTCAACCTGCTGCCGTCGCTGACGGTGGAGCAGAACGTGCTGCTGCCCATGCGCCTGGCCGGGCGGCACCGGCGGCGCGGCGCGGCGGACGCGGTGCTCGCGCAGGTCGGGCTCGCCGACAAGGCGCGGCGCCGGCCGGGCGAGCTGTCCGGCGGGCAGCAGCAGCGCGTGGCCATCGCCCGCGCCCTGGTCACCAGCCCCGACGTGATCTTCGCCGACGAGCCCACCGGCGCCCTCGACACCGGCACCGCCGCCGAGGTCCTCGGCCTGCTGCGGCACGCCGTCGACGTCCTCGACGCCACCGTCGTCATGGTCACGCACGACCCGGCCGCCGCCGCCTGGGCGGACCAGGTGCTGTTCCTGGCGGACGGCGTCTTCGCCGACCGGCTGGCCGGCGGCTCCGCGGAGCAGATCGCGGCGCGGATGGCGGGGCTCACGTCCCGTACCGCCCGCACCGCCCGTACCGCCCGTACGGCCCGGTCCGCCCGCGACGAGGAGCTGACGGGGGTGCCGGCATGAGGCGCCCCAACGGCCTCGCCCGCGCGGCGGTGCGCTTCAAGCCCGCGTCGTTCGCGGGGACCTTCGTCGTGCTGATGATGTCGGCGCTGATCGTCGCGGCCTGCGGCATCCTGCTGGAGACCGGGCTGCGCGCGTCGGTGCCGGCGGAGCGGTACGCGAAGGCGCCGGTCGTCGCGGCGGCCGACCAGTACGAGTACGTGGTCACCGGCAGCGGCGAGGACCGCGAGAAGGAGCCGGTCCCGCTGCCGGACACGGCCCGCGTGGACGCCGGGCTGGCGGCGAAGGCCGCCGCGGCGCCGGGCGCGGCGGCGGCGGTGGCGGACTTCACCTTCCCGGTACGGGCCGGGGACGCCCCCCTCACCGCGCACGGCTGGGGCTCGCACGCCTTCACCGGCACGGAGCTGACGTCCGGGAACGCGCCCCGCACCGGCGAGGTCGTGCTCGACGCGGGCGCGGCCCGCGCCGCGGAGGCCGGCGTCGGCGACACCGTCGCGGTGCAGACCGCCGCCGGGCAGCAGGACTTCCGCGTCGCCGGCATCGCCGAGGCGGGAGCCGCGGACACCGCCCGCGCCGCCGGAGGGGACGGCGGGGACTCCGGCGGGGACGGCGGGGGCTCCGGCGGGGCCGGCTCCCTCGCCTGGTTCGCCGACTCCCAGGCCCCCGCGCTCGCCGGGCACCCCGGCAAGGCGGACGCCGTCGCCGTGCTGGCGAAGCCCGGCACCGACGCCGGCGCCCTCGCCGACTCCGTACAGAAGGCCCTGGCCGGCTCGGACGTCCAGGTGCACACCGGCGACGACCGCGGCGCCGTCGAGGACCCGGGGCTCGCCTACGGCAAGGACATCCTCTTCGGCATCGGCGGCCCCTTCGGCGGCGTCGCCGCCATCGTCGCGGTCTTCACCGCGGCCGGGACCGTGGCCCTGTCCGTCTCCCAGCGGGCCCGCGAGTTCGCGCTCCTGCGCGCCGTCGGCGCCGCTCCCGGGCAGATCCGCCGCGCGGTCGCCTCCGAGGCGCTGGTCGTCGCGCCGCTCGCCGGGATACTCGGCACCCTGCCCGGCATCGGGCTCGCGCACTGGTGGTTCGGGCAACTGCAGGACCGCGGCGCGGTCCCGGAGGCGGCCGACCTGCACGTCTCGGGGCTCCCGCTGCTCGCCGCCGTGGGGGTCGGGCTGCTCAGCGCGCTCGGCGCCGGCTGGGCGGCCGGGCGGCGGCCCGCGAAGATCAAGCCGGGGCAGGCGCTCACCGAGGCGTCGATGGAGCGGACGCGGCCCGGCGTGGTCCGTACGGTCCTGGGCCTCGCGGCCGTCGCCGGCGGCGCGACCCTCACCGGGGTCGCCGCCAGCTCCACGGGGGACGACGCGGCCGGCGCCGCCCTCGGCGTCGTCATGAGCTTCATGCTCGCCGTCGGGCTGCTCGGCCCGCTGCTGGCGCGGCTGTTCGCGCGCCTCTTCGGGCTCCCGCTGCGCGGCGCGGGCCCGGCCGCCGGGCTGGCCGCCGCCAACTCCCGTACCAACGCCCGCCGTCTCGCATCCGCGATCACCCCGATCGCGCTCGCCATGGCGTTCGCCTCGACGCTCGTCTTCATGAACACGAGCGAGAACCACGCCGCCGACGAGCAGCTGCGGGCGGGCGTCACCGCGGACCACGTGGTCACGGACCCGGGCGGGCTCCCGCTGGACGCGCGGGCCGAGGCCGCCCGCGCGCCGGGCGTGGACACCGCCGTCGGGGTGCTGAACACCCGGGTGCTGGTGCCGGTCGGCTCCGGCGAGTTCACGTCACTGCTGGGCGCGGCCACCCAGGGGGTCACGGGCTCCGCCGACGAGTTGGCGCGGGTGCAGGACCTGGACGTGCGCGAGGGCAGCCTCGACCGGCTCGGCGCGGGCCGGATCGCCGTCGACAAGACCCTGGCGTCCTCGGCGGACGTCGGCGTCGGCGACCGGCTGCCGCTGTACCTGCCCGACGGCACGAAGGCCGGCCCCGAGGTCGTCGCGGTCTACGGCAACGGCCTCGGCCTGGGCACGGTGACCATGGACCGGGAGTCCCTGGACGGGCACGTGACCTCGGGCTTCGACAGCACGCTGCTGGTGCGGGGCGGGGACGCGGCGTCCCTCGCCGGCCTGGGCGAGGTCACCGACGCCGCCGGCTACGCCACCGAGAAGAGCCTCGACGCGAAGCTGGGCGCCTGGTCCAACAACACCATGGCCGCGGTACTCGGCGGCTTCGCCGCCGTCGCCGCCGTCAACACCCTGGTGATGACGGTCCTCGACCGCCGCCGCGAGCTGGGCACGCTGCGCCTCGTCGGCTCCACCCGGCGGCAGGTCATGGCGATGCTCCGCTGGGAGGGCGCGCTGGTCTCCGCGGTGGGCGTGGTCCTCGGCTCCGCGATCGCCGCGGTCACGCTGATCCCGATGATGAACGGCCTCACCGGCCAGGGGCCGTACGTGCCGCCGCTGGTGTACGGGTCCTTCGTGGCCGCCGCGGGCGGGCTGGTCCTGCTCGCGGTCACCCTCCCGGCGCGGGCGGCGCTGCGCCGGTGGTCGTAGGGCGGGGACGCCGCGGGGAGGGGCGGTGGCCGGCGGCGGGCCGCCACCGCCCCCCGGCGGCCCGGCCGCTCGGACCGTTGTCTCCGGCCGCCCGAGCGGCTATGGTCCCTCTAACTGAGATTAGTATCTTATTTAAGAACGGAGACCCATTGTGTTCATTGCTGCGGCGGCGGACAGCGTGTCCGTCGCTCCGGGCTGGGAACGCGCCCGGGCGGCGGAGACCAGCCGCCTGGGCGAGGTGCCGGCCGCCAACGTCGGCGACGCGCTGCAGCGCATGACCGTCATGGACGGCGGCATCCGGCTGGTCACCGAGCGCGCCGCGCTCCTGGGCAACGCGCTCACGGTCGACGTGCGCTCCGGTGACAACCTCGCCGTCCACCGGGCGCTCGACGAGGCCCGGCCGGGCGACGTCCTGGTCGTCAACGGGCACGGGGACACCACCCGCGCGCTGGTCGGCGACCTCATCGGCGAGATCATGGTGAACGCCGGGCTCACCGGCGCGGTGGTCGACGGCGCGGTGCGCGACGTCCGGGCGCTGTCCGCGATGGGCCTGACCGTCTACGCACGCGCCGTCACCCCCGCCGGCCCGTTCAAGGACGGGCCCGGCGCCGTCGGCGCCCCGGTGGCGGTCGGCGGCGTGGTCGTGGCGGCGGGCGACGTGCTCGTCGGCGACGCCGACGGCGTCGTCGTCGTACCGCGGCGCCGCGCGCACGAGGTCGCGGGCGCCGTCGACGGGATCGCCGAGCGGGAGGAG
>NZ_BAAAPF010000104.1:0-21549 GCF_039531005.1 Streptomyces synnematoformans | reverse complement strand
GCCACGCCGGTGGTGGCTTCCTTCGGCCGGGAGGGCTTCGAGGTGCGGGTACGGTTGCCGCTGCCGGTGGCCGGCGACGCGGACGCGGGCCGGAAACCCGACGGCGCGGGCGCGGGCCCGGCTCGGACGGCGCGGGCGACGGGCGCGGCGACCGGTGAGGCGCGCCGGGTGCCCGGCTGCCGGCGCCGGGGGCCCGGCGAGGCGATCAAGGAGCAGGGGTGAGCGAGGTCCCGCCGCCGCGGGTGCGGCCGATCCGGGTGGTGCTGGCCGACGACCACGCGCTGATGCGCAGCGCGTTCCGGGTGCTGGTCGACTCCGAGCCGGACATGGAGGTGGTCGGCGAGGCGGGCGACGGCGCGGAGGCGGTGCGGCTGGTCCGCGAGGAGCGGGCGGACCTGGTCCTGATGGACATCCGGATGCCCGGCAGCGACGGCCTGACCGCCACCCGGGCGATCTCCGCGGACGACGGCCTGCGCCACGTGCGCGTGGTGATCCTGACGACCTTCGAGGTCGACGAGTACGTCATCGAGGCGCTGCGCGCCGGCGCCTCCGGCTTCCTCGGCAAGGGGGCGGAGCCGGACGAGCTGCTGGCCGCGATCCGGGTGGCCGCGGACGGCGAGGCGCTGCTGTCCCCGGCGGCGACGCGGGGGCTGATCGACCGGTTCCTGGCCGGCGGCGACGCGCCGGCCGGCGGCCCGGCCGACGGCGCCGAGGGGACGGGCGCGACGGAGCGGCTCGGCGCCCTGACGAGCCGGGAGCGCGAGGTGCTGAGCCTGGTCGCGCGCGGCCTGGCGAACGACGAGATCGCCGAGCGGCTGGAGGTCAGCCCGCTGACCGTGAAGACGCACGTCAACCGGACCATGGCCAAGCTCGGCGCCCGCGACCGCGCCCAGCTGGTCGTCCTGGCCTACGAGTCGGGCCTGGTCCGCCCCGGCGGCCGGACCGCGGACCCGTAGCCGCCGGCGGGGCGGCCCAGGGCCTGTCGTCAATCTCCCGTCTGCGGCGCGACGCCTGGCACGCACGCTCGCTGCGTTGTCGGGATCGACCGAATAGGCCCACTATGCGGTCGACCCTCCGCCTTGCGATCGCACGCACCAGCCGCCGCGCCGCCCGCCCTGCGGGCGAACGACGCGAGACTGACGACAGGCCCTAGAGGAACAGCCCCGAAGGGATGTACGGCGCCGGCGGCCGCATGCCCCGTACGCACACATAGCCCGCCGTCGTCAGCTCAAGACCCGCCGCGAGGCCCACGTCCACGGCCCACTCCTGATCGGCCGTCAGCCGCCCGATCCGCGCCGCCGCCCCCGGCGCCAGGCTCAGCAGCGCCGCCGTCAGCAGCCGCGCCGCGATCCGCCGCGACGTCGCCGCCAGCAGCTCGACCCGGCCGTCGCGGAGGTACGCGTACCCGCTGCCCGCGAGGTCGTCGGAGACGAGGCACCGGTAGTGGCGCAGCAGCTCGGTGTGGTCCGGGCCGTGGGCGCCGCCGCGCAGCCTGCGGTCGACGGAGTCCATGAGGTCGCGCAGCCCCGGCCCGCCCTCGACCACCGCGCCCGTCGGCGGTTCGAGACCGGCGTGGTCGACGGTGCCGCGCAGCCGCATCGCGGGGTGCAGGGTGAGCCCCGCGGCGCGGTAGGCGCGGGCGGCGTGCGGGTGGCGGGAGCCGCAGACGAGGCCGCGCAGGCAGCCCCGCCCGTAGGCGAGCGTGCGCGCGAGCAGCGCCTTGCCCAGCCCCTTGCCCTGCGCCTCCGGCGTGACGACCAGCAGCGACAGCCCCCAGGTGCCCTCGCGTCTGGTGGACAGCGCCGCGCCCGTCGGCTGCCCCGAGTCGTCCATGGCCAGCCAGCAGCCGCCGGGGTCGGTGCGGGCCAGGTGCCGTACGACGCTGCGCAGGAGGATCGCCTGGTTCTCGTCGCCCTCGACCGGCGGGTCGCCCTTGGCGGCGGCCGAGGCGGCGAACGCCGCGTCGGTGGTGAGGCGTACGGCCTCGGCGTCGTCCTTCGAGTCGCGGACCTGGCGCAGGATCATGAGGTCAATCCTCTGCCCTGCGCCGGGCCCGCGTCACCCCCGTACCCCGCGGGGCGTCAGGGCAGCGCCAGCATCCGCTCCAGCGCCAGCTTGGCGAAGTGCTCGGTCTCCTTGTCGACTTCGATGCGGTTGACGACCTTGCCGTCCGCCAGCGACTCCAGCGCCCAGACCAGGTGGGGGAGGTCGATGCGGTTCATGGTGGAGCAGAAGCAGACGGTGCGGTCGAGGAAGACGATCTCCTTGTCGGGGTGCTGCTTCGCGAGCCGGCGGACGAGGTTCAGCTCCGTGCCGACGGCCCACTTGGAGCCGGCGGGGGCCGCGTCCAGGGCCCTGATGATGTGCTCGGTGGAGCCCACCTGGTCGGCGGCGGCGACCACCTCGTGCTTGCACTCGGGGTGGACCAGCACGTTCACGCCGGGGATCCGGGCGCGTACCTCGTCCACCGAGTCGAGCGAGAAGCGGCCGTGTACGGAGCAGTGGCCGCGCCACAGGATCATCTTCGCGGCGCGCAGCTGCTCGGCGGTCAGGCCGCCGTTCGGCCGGTGCGGGTTGTAGACGACGCAGTCGCCGGGGGCCAGGCCCAGGTCGCGTATCGCGGTGTTGCGGCCGAGGTGCTGGTCGGGCAGGAACAGCACCTTGCCGCTCCCGCCGGCGCGCTGGGCGAACGCCCAGTCCAGCGCGCGCCGGGCGTTGGAGGAGGTGCAGATGGTGCCGCCGTGCCGGCCGGTGAACGCCTTGATGTCCGCGGAGGAGTTCATGTACGACACGGGGACGGTGACGTCCGCCACACCGGCCTCGGTCAGCACGTCCCAGCACTCGGCGACCTGTTCGGCGGTGGCCATGTCGGCCATGGAGCAGCCGGCGGCCAGGTCGGGCAGGACGACCGCCTGCGCGTCGGAGGTGAGGATGTCCGCCGACTCGGCCATGAAGTGCACGCCGCAGAAGACGATGTACTCCGCCTCGGGGCGGGCGGCGGCCTGCTGCGCGAGCTTGAACGAGTCGCCGGTCACGTCGGCGAACTGGATGACCTCGTCGCGCTGGTAGTGGTGGCCGAGGACGAAGGCCTTCTCGCCCAGCCGCTCCCGGGCCGCGCGGGCGCGTTCGACCAGCCCGGGGTCGGAGGGCGCGGGCAGGTCGCCGGGACAGTCGACGCCGCGCTCGCTGGCGGGGTCCGCCGCGCGCCCGAGGAGGAGCAGGGCGAGGGGCGTGGGGGTCACATCAAGGTCCTGGGCGGTGGTCACAGCGCACTCCACCCTTTCTCTTCGGCTCTCGGCGGGCTGCCGACGCATCCTTTTTCGTCAGATTGACATTATTAATCATAACCCCTTCGCGTCAGGTTGACGATGGTGCTCGCGTCAATGTGACGAATGCCGCCGTGCCCACCCGCCGGGCCGCCGGCGGATGACCCGAGGTGGTGGCGTGTGCGAGCATGAAAGGAGCAAGAAAACGCGCGCCCGGCCGGAATGAATCGGGAGCGCGGCCGGTTGGACTCGATCGGCAAGCAGTCCACAACCCGGGAGACATACGAATGACCGTTCAGGGCGAGACCACCGCAGTCGACGGCATCATTCTGTCCGACGCCGCTGCGGCGAAGGTCAAGAGCCTGCTGGAGCAGGAAGGCCAGCCGGATCTCAAGCTCCGCGTCGCCGTTCAGCCCGGTGGCTGCTCGGGCCTGCGCTACCAGCTCTTCTTCGACGACCGCGACCTCGACGGCGACGTCGTCAAGGACTTCGGCGGCGTCTCGGTCGTGACCGACCGGATGAGTGCCCCGTACCTGGGCGGCGCGTCCATCGACTTCGTCGACACGATCGAGAAGCAGGGCTTCACGATTGACAACCCGAACGCCACCGGCTCCTGCGCCTGCGGCGACTCCTTCAGCTGACGCACCCGCCCGGAGCGCACGCGGACCCGGGTCCCACGGCGGGCCCCCCGGCCCGTACCGGCATGAGGAAGGCGGCGGAAACCCCCACGGTTCCGCCGCCTTCCGCCTGTGCGGGCGATGCCGCCCGCGGGCAGGTTTCTGCTACTTCGCGGTGACCTTCTCCCCGGTGCCCGCGTCCACGACCGTGCGGCCGTCGAGCGGCGCGGACAGCTCGACCTTCTCGGTGAAGCGCTTCGCGATCTTGATGCAGACCTGGCCCGGCTCCTTCTCCACGCCGGTGACCCGCACCTCCACCCGGCCGCCCGACTCCTCGGCCTCCGCCGCGTAGTCGGTGCACACGCCGCCCCAGAAGTGCAGCTCCAGGGTGCGCCCGGCCACGGAGTACGACTCGACCGCCACGGCGGTCTCCGCCGGTCCGCTCTCCGGCCGCTCCGGCGGCGCCGACGACGGCAGGTCGGGCGCCGCCGGCTCCGCGGGCTCCACCAGGCCCGGCGAGCCCGGCTCGGCGCCGCTGCCGGCGTCGCCGTCGGACCCGCCGCCCGTGCTGGGCTCGGCGCCCGGCGCGGACGTGGGCGGGGCCGGCTGGGGGGTCGGCGTGCCCGGGTCGGCGGTGGTGACGTACTCCGGCGCGACGGCCGGCTGCGGCCACACGATCGTCCCGGGCTTGCCGCCGTGGTACGGGGTCGGCGCGTCCGAGGTCACCTCGAACAGCCACGACGGCACCAGCGTCGGCCGCCCCGCCACCGACTGCGCGGAGAGCCCGAACTCGGCGCCGCGCACCTTGGTCGGCTCCAGCTTGCCGAGGCACGGGTCCGTCTTGCCGACCAGCGGCCTGCCCGGCCCGGTGCCCTTCTCGTACGGCACCGCCGAGGCGCACGCGGGCGCGACCGCCCGGTCCTCGCGGGGACCGTCGGCCGGCTTGTTCAGCTCCTTCAGCGCCTCGTCCGCCGTGATGACCGGGTACGTGTGCCCCTCGGCCGGCTCGGTCAGGTAGCCGTTGCCGCCGCTCACCTGCCCGTCCGCGCCGATCTGCAGCGACGTCTCCCAGCCCGCCGTCGGCAGCCCGCCGACGACCGGCTCGGCGGTCACCGTACGCACCGCCCCGAACGGCTCGGGCAGCGCCACCTCGGCGTCCTGCTGGTCCAGCGCCGCGAGCACCGGCTGCGCGGCCTTCTTCGCCGCGGGCTCCGGCACCGGGTCGCCCGTCCGGTCGAGGGGCAGGTTTCCGGGGGCCGCGCACTCGGTGGTCGACACCGCCGCGCCCGGGTCGCCGTCGGCCGCCTCGCCTCCCTTGTCGGTCTTGTCGGCCTTATCTGTCTCGTCTGTCGTGTCCGGATCCGCCGGTAGTGGGGCCCCGCAGGTGCCCGCGGAGTGCTGCGAGTACGTCCAGGCGCCCGGCGCCTCCGCCGCCACCTGCAGCAGCGGGCCCTGCCCGTCGCGCGAGACGCCGACGCGCCAGCCGCCGCCCTCCTGCCGGGGCTCGCCCGGCAGCCCCAGCGCCTTCGCGAGCCGTGCCACGTCGGCGGCCGCGACCCGGCCCTCCGGCGCGTACACCGGCGCCTCGTCCGGCCCCTCGGGCAGCTCGCCCACGACACGCAGCGGCGTGCCGCCGGCCGACGCGGCGGACTCCATGGAGAGCCCGTCGAAGCGCAGCCCGGGCGGCCCGCCGCCGCTGCCGGAGCCGTCCGAGGCCGCGCCGCCGTCGCCCGTCCGGTCCACGACGTACGCGACGCCGCCGCCGGTCAGCATCACCGCGGCGGCGACGGCGACGGCGGCCAGCACGCCCGGGCGGCGCCGGCCGCCGCCCGGGTCGCCCGGGTCGTCGGCGGAGCGGCCGTCCGGCCCGTGCTCGGCGTGCGCGTGGGCGTACCCGGGCTCAGGCCCGCGCTCGGGGTCGGGCCCGGCCCCTGGGGTGTGCTCGGTGCTCACCGTTCGGCTCCTTCGTCTACGGATGCCGATGGGACGCCGGTCACGCGGATCCGGTTCCCGCCGGGGGAAGCCGACCGGGCGGAACGGTCAGTCGCCGTACTCGGACATGCCGCGGAGCAGGTCCGCGGACGTCGTCGGCACCATGATCCGCGCCAGGCCGCTGATCCGTGCGTCCGGCACGTGCACCGCGGACGTCCGCGCGTGTCCCGACCAGTGCGGCGCCATCCGGGCGCAGTCGGTGCGCAGCTCGGCCAGGCCGCCGTCCAGCTCCAGCGGGGCGGTGCCCGGGAAGGCCGGGGACGGGAGGGGGGTGGCGGAGGCCCGCATGTCCTTCTGCA
Organism: Streptomyces synnematoformans; assembly: GCF_039531005.1. Lineage (NCBI taxonomy): Bacteria > Bacillati > Actinomycetota > Actinomycetes > Kitasatosporales > Streptomycetaceae > Streptomyces > Streptomyces synnematoformans. The sequence continues at coordinate 15,375 of NZ_BAAAPF010000104.1, read as the reverse complement.
TATCTCGACCGTACGCACCCGCGGTGACGAGTGGTAAGACCTACTATCAGGTAGTTTTGGCCGAGTCGGACGTCTTCGGACGCGCACGTTCAGCCGGTAGCGTGACCAGTACCCGCGTTACCCGCCCCGCCTACAGGAGCGTACGCCGTGCATATTGCCGTTTCCGGCTCCATCGCGACCGACCATCTGATGACCTTCCCGGGTCGGTTCTCCGACCAGTTGGTCGCGGACCAGCTGCATACCGTCTCGCTGTCGTTCCTCGTCGACAAACTGGACGTGCGCCGCGGCGGAGTCGGACCCAACATCTGCTTCGGCATGGGCCAGCTCGGTGCCCGGCCGATCCTCGTCGGCGCGGCCGGCGCCGACTTCGGCGAGTACCGCGACTGGCTGGAGCGGCACGGGGTCGACACCGGCTCCGTACGCATCTCCGAAGTGCTCCACACCGCGCGCTTCGTCGTCACCACCGACGCCGACCACAACCAGATCGGCTCCTTCTACACCGGTGCGATGAGCGAGGCCCGGCTGATCGAGCTGAAGACCGTCGCCGACCGCGTCGGTGGCCTCGACCTGGTCTCCATCGGCGCCGACGACCCCGAGGCGATGCTGCGCCACACCGAGGAGTGCCGCACCCGCGGCATCCCGTTCGCCGCCGACTTCTCCCAGCAGATCGCCCGCATGGAGGGCGAAGGCATCCGCACCCTCACCGAGGGCGCCGCGTACCTCTTCTCGAACGAGTACGAGAAGGGGCTGATCGAGTCCAAGACCGGCTGGAGCGACGCGGAGGTGCTCGCCCGCGTCGGCACCCGGGTGACCACGCTCGGCGCCCGCGGCGTCCGCATCGACCGCGCCGGCGAGGAGCCGATCCTCGTCGGCTGCCCCGAGGAAGAACGCAAGGCCGACCCGACGGGCGTCGGCGACGGCTTCCGGGCCGGCTTCCTGGCCGGGCTCGGCTGGGGCGTGGGCACGGAGCGGGCCGCGCAGCTCGGCTGCATGCTGGCGACGCTGGTCATCGAGACGGTGGGCCCGCAGGAGTACGAGCTGCAGCGCAGCAACTTCGTGGCGCGGTTCACCAAGGCGTACGGGCAGGAGGCCGCCGCCGAGGTGCAGGAGCACCTGCCGGAGAGCGTGCAGGACTAGCCCGGCCGGGACACGTACGCGGGCGCCCGGCGGCGGTACACGCCGGGCGCCCGCGGCCTGCGGCCGTACGCGCCCCGGCCCCGTACGGCCGCCCCGCCCGGCCGGTACGGACCGGCCGCTCAGCTCGTGCGCCGCACCCGGTACCCCGTGCCGCCGCCCGCCGCCGGCTCCTCGCCCACGTACTCCTGCCCGCGCATCTCGCACCACGCCGGGATGTCCAGCCGCGCCGCCTCGTCGTCCGACAGCACCAGCACCGTGCCGCCCACCGGCACCCGGTCGAAGACCTTCGCCAGCTCGATGACGGGGACCGGGCAGCGCCGGCCGAGCGCGTCGACGACCGTCTCGCCGGCCGCCGGGGCCTCCTCCGCCGCACCGCGCGCGGGCGCGCCCAGCTCCGCCCGTACCCCGGCGACCGCGTCCGGCAGCGCCCGCAGGAAGCCCTCCACCTCGTCGGCCGACGTCCCCGGCGGCAGCGACACCCGCACGTTGCCCTCCGACAACACCCCCATGGCCCCCAGCACATGGCTCGGCGTCAGCGTGCTCGACGTGCACGAGGACCCGGACGAGACCGAGAACCCCGCCCGGTCCAGTGCGTGCAGCAGCGCCTCCCCGTCCACGTACAGACAGGAGAAGGTCACCAGGTGCGGCAGCCGGCGCTCCGGGTCGCCCACGACCTCCACGTCCGGCACCGTCTCCGGCACCCGCGCCCGGATCCGGTCCACCAGCGCCCGCAGCCGGGCGCCCTCGGCCGCCGCCTCGGCGCGTACGGCGCGCAGCGAGGCCGCGGTGGCGACGATCGCCGGGATGTTCTCGAACCCGGGGGCGCGGCCCGCCTCCCGCTCGTCGGCCGGGCCCGCGGGCGCGAAGCGCGTCCCCTTGCGCACCGCGAGCAGCCCGACGCCCGGCGGGCCGCCCCACTTGTGCGCGCTCGCCGCCAGCAGCGACCACGGCCCCGCGACCGGCCCCCAGCCCAGCGACTGCGCCGCGTCCACCAGCAGCGGCACCCCCGCGGCGCGGCACTCCTCGGCCGCCTCGGCGACCGGCTGCTCGGTGCCCACCTCGTGGTTGGCGGACTGCAGACAGGCCAGCGCGGTGTCGGCGCGCAGCGCCGCGGCGTACGCCCCGGGCGCCACCCGGCCGCCGCGGTCGACCGGCACGTACGTCACGTCGCCGCCGGCGTCCCCGGCCACCGCGCCGTCGCTCCCGGCCGCCCGGTCCCCGCCCGCCGCCCCGTGGGCCTCGGCCGAATGGAGCACGGCGGAGTGCTCGACCGAGGACACGACCAGGTGCCGGCCGGCGCGGCGCCGGGCCTTGAGGGCCCCGGCGATCCCGTCGTGCACGGCGCGGGTGCCCGAGGGCGTGAACACCAACTCGTCCGGGCGGCAGCCGACCAGTTCCGCCGTGGTCTCGCGCGCCGCGTCCAGCAGCAGCCGCGCGCGGCGGCCCTCCCGGTACAGCCGGGCGGGGTCGGCCCAGCCCTCGTCGAGCGCGGCGAGCAGCGCCTGCCGGGCGATCGGGTGAAGCGGGGCGGACGAGGCGGCGTCGAAGTACGGCACCCGACCACGCTAACGGCCGGTCCGGGCCGCGGGGCCGGGGGCGGCGGCCCGGGCGGCGGCGGGCCGGACGCCGCCCGGGAGCGGCGCCGACGGGGGACCGGCGGGGCCGGGTTGACCGCCGCCGCCACCCCATCGGAGGGCGCCCGGCGCGCCAGGGCACCCTCCCCGAGCGACCCCAAATGGCGTCCAGTAGGGTTTGGTCCGCGTAAACATCAAACCTGCTGCCCGCGCGCACCCGAAGGGACCGTGGGCGAGACTCTCGGGAAGGCGCTACGTGAGTCACAACGGCTCCGACCTCCCCCGCGGCCACAAGGCAGCCGCGGGAGGTACCCGCTCGCCGCGGCGCACGATGCGGCGAAGGCTGCCGCAGGCGCTGGCCGCGGGCCTGGTCCTGGTCACCCTCACCGGTTGTACCTCCGAGGACTTCCCCCGCCTGGGCATGCCCTCGCCGACCACGGAGGAGGCGCCGCGCATCCTCTCCCTCTGGCAGGGCTCCTGGGCGGCCGCGCTGGCCGTCGGCGTCCTGGTGTGGGGACTGATCCTGTGGAGCATCATCTTCCACCGCCGGTCCAGGACCAAGGTCGAGGTTCCGGCCCAGGTCCGGTACAACCTGCCCATCGAGGCGCTGTACACGGTCGTCCCGCTCATCATCGTGGCGGTGTTCTTCTACTTCACCGCGCGCGACGAGAGCGAGCTGCTGGAGACCTCCGAGCAGCCGGACCACGTCATCAACGTGGTCGGCTACCAGTGGAGCTGGGGCTTCAACTACCTGGAGGACGTGGACGGCGACGCCGCCACACCGGCGAAGCGGCCCAAGGAACTGGCCGCCATCCCGGACCGGGACTACGAGGCCGTGCCGGAGGGCGCCGAGGGCGTCTACGACTACGGTGTGCCGGCCAGCGTGAACGAGGACACCGGCAACCCGGGCCCCACGCTGGTCCTGCCCAAGGGCGAGACGGTCCAGTTCGTGCTGACCTCCCGGGACGTCAACCACTCGTTCTGGGTGGTGCCGTTCCTGATGAAGCAGGACGTCATCCCCGGCCACACGAACGTCTTCGAGGTGACCCCCAACAAGGAGGGCACCTTCATGGGCAAGTGCGCCGAGCTGTGCGGCACGGACCACTCCCGGATGCTCTTCAACGTGAAGGTGGTCTCCCCCGAGGAGTACCGCCAGCATCTGCAGGAGCTGGCCGCCAAGGGCCAGACCGGGTCGATCCCGGCGGGCATCGCCCAGACCGACGCCGCTAGGAATGCGGAGACCAACAGGCAATGAGCATCCTCAACGAACCCCGGGGTGCGGCGACCGCGGGCGCAGACGAAGACGTGTACGAGGACGAGGTACCGGCGCGCCGCCGTGAGCCGGGCAACGTCGTGGTCAAGTGGATGACGACCACCGACCACAAGACGATCGGCACGCTCTACCTGGCCACCTCGTTCTTCTTCTTCATCTTCGGCGGCGTCCTGGCGCTGTTCATGCGCGCCGAGCTGGCCCGGCCGGGCTCGCAGGTGATGAGCAACGAGCAGTTCAACCAGGCGTTCACGATGCACGGCACGATCATGCTGCTGATGTTCGCGACGCCGCTGTTCGCCGGCTTCGCGAACTGGATCATGCCGCTGCAGATCGGCGCGCCGGACGTGGCGTTCCCGCGGCTGAACATGTTCGCGTACTGGCTGTACCTCTTCGGGTCGCTGATCGCGGTCGCCGGCTTCATCACGCCGCAGGGCGCGGCCGACTTCGGCTGGTTCGCGTACACGCCGCTGTCGAACGAGGTGCGCTCGCCGGGCGTCGGCGCCGACATGTGGATCATGGGCCTGGCGTTCTCCGGCTTCGGCACGATCCTCGGCTCGGTCAACTTCATCACGACCATCATCTGCATGCGGGCGCCCGGCCTGACGATGTTCCGGATGCCGATCTTCACCTGGAACGTGCTGCTCACCGCCGTGCTGGTGCTGCTCGCCTTCCCGGTGCTGGCCGCCGCGCTGTTCGCGCTGGAGGCGGACCGCAAACTCGGGTCGCACATCTTCGATCCGGCGAACGGCGGTGCCCTCCTGTGGCAACACCTCTTCTGGTTCTTCGGCCATCCAGAGGTGTACATCATCGCGCTGCCGTTCTTCGGCATCATCTCCGAGGTCGTCCCGGTCTTCAGCCGCAAGCCGATGTTCGGCTACATCGGCCTGGTGGCCGCCACGATCTCCATCGCCGGCCTGTCCGTGACCGTGTGGGCGCACCACATGTACGTGACCGGAGGCGTCCTCCTACCGTTCTTCGCCTTCATGACGATGCTGATCGCGGTGCCGACGGGAGTGAAGTTCTTCAACTGGATCGGCACCATGTGGAAGGGATCGCTGAGTTTCGAAACACCGATGCTCTGGTCCATCGGCTTCCTGGTGACGTTCACCTTCGGCGGTCTGACCGGTGTCATCCTGGCCTCGCCGCCGCTGGACTTCCACGTCTCCGACTCGTACTTCGTGGTGGCCCACTTCCACTACGTGGTCTTCGGCACCGTGGTCTTCGCGATGTTCGCCGGCTTCCACTTCTGGTGGCCCAAGTTCACCGGCAAGATGCTGGACGAGACGCTCGGGAAGATCACCTTCTGGACGCTGTTCATCGGCTTCCACGGCACCTTCCTGGTGCAGCACTGGCTGGGTGCGGAGGGCATGCCCCGGCGGTACGCGGACTACCTCGACGCCGACGGCTTCACCGCCCTGAACACCTTCTCGACGATCAGCTCGTTCCTGCTCGGCATGTCGATGCTGCCGTTCTTCTACAACGTGTGGAAGACCGCGAAGTACGGCAAGAAGGTCAAGGTCGACGACCCGTGGGGCTACGGCCGCTCGCTGGAGTGGGCCACGTCCTGCCCGCCGCCACGGCACAACTTCACCTCGCTGCCGCGCATCAGATCCGAATCGCCGGCCTTCGACCTGCACCATCCCGAGATCGCGGCGTCCGAGGCGGTCGGCCACGGCCACGGCGACGGTGAGAAGACGCTCGTCGGGGGCGGCAGCGAAGGGGAAGCCAAGTGAAGATCCAGGGCCATATGTTCGGCTGGCTCGCCGCCTTCATCCTCGTCGCGGCGATCGTCTACGGCTACTGGTCGAAGGAGCCGGTCGGCACCACCGCGCTGTTCCTGGCCTTCGGCCTGGCCGCCATGATCGGGTACTACCTGGTCTTCACGGCCCGCCGGGTCGACACCGGGGCGCAGGACAACAAGGAGGCGGAGGTCGCCGACGACGCCGGCGAGCTGGGCTTCTTCAGCCCGCACAGCTGGCAGCCGCTGTCGCTGGCGATCGGCGGGGCGCTCGCCTTCCTGGGCGTCGTCCTCGACTGGTGGCTGCTGTACTTCTCCATCCCCGTGATCCTGGTCGGCATCTACGGCTGGGTCTTCGAGTACTACCGCGGGGCGGACCAGAACCAGTAGCCCGCACTACCGCACGGGTCCTCCGACGGGGCCGCGGCACGCCGAACGGGTGTCGCGGCCCCCTCGTATGGCCCACACGCCGCGCGCCGGGCGGCGCGGCTGCCTAGCGTGTGATCATGAGCCAAACGCCCCGCCGCCGCACGGCAGTCAGCTGTTCCCTGCTGTTGGTCGCCCTCGCCCCCGGTCTCGCCGCCTGCGGCGCCGGCGGGCATCCGCTGGCCCGGGAGCCGGGGGAGCCCGCCGGGCGGATCACGCTGGCCGGCCTCGGCGGCGACACCCGGCTCGCCGACCCGGCGGACGACCTGAAGGTGACCGCCCAGGGGCAGGCGCGCATCACGGACGTCACGGCCGTGGACGGGCACGGCCGGTACGTGCGCGGCCGGCTGTCCGCCGACGGCCACACCTGGCGCAGCACCGTCCCGCTGGCCGCCCGGTCCCGCTACACCGTCGACGTGAGTACGGAGAGCGACGACGGCGCGCCCGGCCGCAAGCGGCTGACGTACCGCACCTCGGCGGCGAAGGCCAAGAAGCCGATGCAGGTCGAGCTGGGCCCCGACAAGGGCACGTACGGCGTCGGCCAGCCGCTCACGGTGAAGCTCAGCCGGGCGGTGCGGACCCAGTCGGAACGGGCCGTCGTCGAACGCGGGCTGAAGGTCGCCTCGACCCCGCGGGTCGAGGGCGCCTGGTACTGGGTCGGCGACAAGGAGCTGCACTACCGGCCCCGGGAGTACTGGCCGGTCGGCGCCCGGGTCCGGCTGGAGAGCCGGCTGGAGGGCGTGAAGGTGCGCGAGGGCGTCTACGCGGGCGCCGCGAAGCCGGTCGAGCTGAAGATCGGCGACCGCATCGAGGCGGTCACCGACGCCGCCGCGCACGAGATGACGGTCTACCGCAACGGCGAGGAGATCAACACCATGCCGGTCACCACCGGCAAGCCGGGCTTCGAGACCCGCAACGGCAAGAAGGTGGTGCTGGAGAAGCAGCCGCTCGTCCGGATGACCGGCGCCAGCATCGGCGTCGGCGGCACCGCCGAGGACTACGACCTCCAGGTGTCCTACGCGACCCGGGTCACCTGGAGCGGCGAGTACGTGCACGCCGCCCCCTGGTCCGTCGGCTCCCAGGGCGCCGCCAACGTCAGCCACGGCTGCACCGGCATGAGCACCGACGACGCCGCCTGGTTCTTCGAGACCGTACGGCAGGGCGACATCGTGGAGGTCGTCAACAGCTACGGCGAGGACATGGCCCCGTTCGGCAACGGCTTCGGCGACTGGAACCTGTCCTGGACCAAGTGGCAGGAGGGCAGCGCCCTCACGCCGGGCGCCGGCAACGGGGGCTCCCCGGCGGACGCGAACCGCCTCCGGCCCGGGATCTGAAGCGCCGTCGCCCCGCCGCCGCGACGCCGCCCGCGGACGCCGCCGCCGGGCGCCTCCGGCGCCGATCGCCAGCCGCGTCCGCAGCACGCCGGCCAGGCCGTCGGCGAGGGCCGCCGGGTCCACGGGGTGCGCCACGGTGGCCTCCGCCCGGCTCCAGGTGGCCAGCCAGGCGTCCTGCGGGCGGCCGATGAGCAGCAGGACGGGCGGGCAGCGGAAGATCTCGTCCTTGATCTGCCGGCACACGCCCATGCCGCCCGCGGGCACCGCCTCGCCGTCCAGCACGCAGGCGTCGATGCCGCCCCGCTCCAGCTCCGCCAGCACCGCGGGGAGCGTGGCGCACTCGACGTACTCCACCGGCGGCAGATCGGCCGCCGGGCGCCGGCCGGCGGCGAGCCGGACCTGCTCGCGCGTGTTCGCGTCGTCGCTGTAGACCAGCACGTTGACCGGTGCTGCGGCCGTCGACTGCATCGTTCCTCCGGTGGTTCTCGGGCACCGCTCTCAGGGCGGATGCTACTCCGCCCGGGGTGCGGCGGTGCAGTCCAGGGGCGCTCTACGGGGCTTGACACTCCGAACGGGACCCCCCGGAGTGAGGCGGGGATAAGGGACCGACATAATGTCGGACGTGGCGACAGCAACAGCAGTAGAGACCGGGCACGCGCACCCGTCGGTCAACCGGCCGAACCTCACCAGCGTCGGAACCATCATCTGGCTGAGTTCCGAGCTGATGTTCTTCGCGGCCCTCTTCGCGATGTACTTCACCCTGCGGTCGGTGATGGGTGCGGACTTCTGGAAGGAGCACGCAGATGCCCTGAACTTCCCGTTCGCGCTCGGCAACACCACGATCCTGGTGCTCTCCTCGCTCACCTGCCAGCTCGGCGTGTTCGCCGCCGAGCGCGGGGACGTGAAGAAGCTGCGGATGTGGTTCACGGTCACCTTCGTGATGGGCGCCGTCTTCATCGGCGGGCAGGTCACCGAGTACGTGGAGCTGGTGGAGCACGAGGGCATCTCGATCTCCTCCGACGCGTACGGCTCGGCGTTCTACCTGACCACCGGCTTCCACGGACTGCATGTGACGGGCGGTCTGATCGCCTTCCTGCTGGTCCTGGGGCGCACCTACGCGGCCAGACGCTTCACGCACCAGCAGGCGACCGCGGCGATCGTGGTGTCCTACTACTGGCACTTCGTCGACGTGGTCTGGATCGGCCTCTTCGCCACGATCTACATGATCAAGTAACCGGCCGGGGAGCCGGCACCGAGAAGCACACCGACGCTGAAGATCCTGATACCGGGGTAATCCGTGAAAAAGCTCTCCGCACGACGGCGCCATCCGCTGGCGGCGCTCGTCGTCCTACTCATCGCGCTGGCGGCCACCGGGGGGCTGTACGCCACATTCGCGCCCACGGGCAAGGCGCAGGCCGACGAGACAAGCGCAGCACAGTCCCTCGCCGTCGAGGAGGGGCAGAAGCTCTACCGGGTCGGCTGCGCGAGCTGCCACGGCACCGGCGGGCAGGGCTCCAGCGACGGCCCCAGCCTCGTGGGCGTCGGCGCGGCGGCGGTGGACTTCCAGGTCTCCACGGGCCGGATGCCCCTGCAGCAGCAGGGCGCCCAGGCGCCGAAGAAGCCGAACATCTACACCCAGAAGGAGATCGACCAGCTCGCCGCGTACGTCGCCTCCCTGGGCCCGGGCCCGGCGGTGCCCGAGGAGAGCCAGTACGACCCGGCGGGCGGTGACGTCGGCCGCGGCGGCGACCTGTTCCGTAACAACTGCGCGCAGTGCCACAATTTCACCGGCAAGGGCGGCGCCCTGACGGACGGCAAGTACGCGCCGAACATCGACGGCGTCGATCCCAAACACATGTACGAGGCGATGGTGACGGGCCCGCAGAACATGCCGGCCTTCCCCGACGGGGTGCTGACGCCGGAGAACAAGCAGGACATCATCGCCTACCTCGACGAGGTCGGCGGTGACGAGGCCGAGTCGCCCGGCGGGTTCAGCCTCGGCGGCCTCGGCCCCGTGAGCGAGGGTCTGTTCGCCTGGGTCTTCGGGCTCGGGGCCCTCATCGTCCTGACGATCTGGATCGCCGCCCGGACTGCAAAGGCCAGGAAGTCATGAGTAGCCAGGCTGGTTCCGAGAACGAGAACAACGGCGAGCACCTGCCGACCGTCCGGGAGGGCGGCGAGGGCGGCGTCGCGGTCGAGGAGCACGACCCGTTCGCCAACCCCGGCCTGCCGCCGCACGAGCCGCGCAAGCAGGACATCGACGAGCGGGCCGCGAAGCGCTCCGAGCGCACGGTGTCGCTGCTGTTCACGGTCTCGATGCTGGCGACCGTCGGCTTCATCGCCTCGTTCGTCGCCATCGACGTCGACAAGATCGTCTACATCTTCCCGCTCGGCCACATCAGCGCGCTGAACTTCGCGCTCGGCGTCACCCTGGGTCTTGCGCTGTTCTGCATCGGCGCCGGCGCCATCCACTGGTCCCGCACGCTGATGTCCGACGTGGAGATCGTCCAGGAGCGGCACCCGATCGAGGCGACTCCCGAGACCAAGACCCTGGTCAAGAGCGAGTGGCGGCAGGGCACCGAGGAATCGCAGATCGGCAGCCGCAAGATCATCCGGCGTACCCTCCTCGGCGCGCTCACCCTGGTCCCGCTCAGCGGCATCGTGCTGCTGCGCGACCTGGGCCCGCTGCCGGAGACCAAGCTCCGGCACACCATGTGGGACAAGGGCAAGCTGCTCATCAACATGAACACCGACGAGCCGCTGCGCCCCGCCGACATCACCGTCGGGTCGCTCTCCTTCGCCAAGCCCGAGGGGCTGGAGGACGGCGCCCACGACTTCAACAAGGAAATCGCCAAGGCGGCCCTGATGCTCGTCCGGATCCATCCGGGCGACATCAAGGACGCGGAGTCGGCGTCCTGGGGACACGAGGGCATCCTGGCCTTCTCCAAGATCTGCACGCACGTCGGCTGCCCCGTCAGCCTGTACGAGCAGCAGACGCACCACGTGCTGTGCCCGTGCCACCAGTCCACGTTCGATCTCTCCGACGGCGCGCGTGTGCTCTTCGGCCCGGCGGGGCACCCCCTGCCGCAGCTGAAGATCACCGTCAATGACGAGGGCTACCTGTACGCGCTCGGCGACTTCGACGAGCCGGTCGGCCCGAGCTTCTGGGAGCGCGGATGAGCACCACCACGACAGACGCACGGCGCAACCCGCCCGGCAGAGGCGAGAGATTCGCCGACTGGACGGACAGCCGGCTGGGGCTGCACGGCGCCGGCCGGAAGAATCTCCGCAAGGTCTTCCCGGACCACTGGTCCTTCATGCTCGGGGAGATCGCCATGTACACCTTCCTGATCGTGCTGCTGACCGGCGTGTACCTGACGCTGTTCTTCAAGCCGAGCATGGCGGAGCTGACGTACCACGGTTCGTACGCGCCGATGAACGGCGTGCGGATGACCGAGGCGTACGCCTCCACGCTGGACATCAGCTTCGACGTCCGCGGCGGTCTGCTCATCCGGCAGATCCACCACTGGTCCGCGCTCATCTTCATCGCCGCCATGGCGACGCACATGATGCGCGTCTTCTTCACCGGTGCGTTCCGCAAGCCGCGCGAGGTCAACTGGATCTTCGGCTTCACGCTGCTGGTCCTCGGCTGCATCGCCGGCTTCACCGGCTACTCGCTCCCCGACGACCTGCTCTCCGGCACCGGCGTCCGCTTCATGGAGGGCGCGACGCTGGCCACCCCGGTGATCGGCACGTACCTGGCGTTCTTCCTCTGGGGCGGCGAGTTCCCCGGGACGGATATAATCCCACGGTTCTTCGCGGTGCACGTGCTGCTGGTGCCGGGGATCATGCTGGGGCTCTTCGTCCTTCACATCATCCTGGTCTTCTACCACAAGCACACCCAGTACGCGGGCTCGGGCAAGACCGAGGAAAACGTCGTGGGCATGCCCTTCATGCCGGTCTACGTGGCGAAGGCGGGCGGGTTCTTCTTCCTGATCTTCGGCGTGATCACGGTGATCGCGGGGCTGTTCACCATCAACCCGGTCTGGGATCTCGGACCGTACCGACCAGACATGGTCTCCACCGGAGCCCAACCTGACTGGTATATGGGCTGGACCGAGGGGTTGATCCGGTTCATGCCGGGCTGGGAGTGGGTCATCCCGGGCGGGTACACGATCAACTTCGGGGTGTTCATCCCGCTGACGCTCGTGGGCGTCGTCCCGATCATGATGATGGCCTACCCGTTCTTCGAGTCCTGGGTCACCGGCGACCGCCGCGAGCACCACATCCTGGACCGCCCGCGCAACGTGCCGACCCGCACCGGCTTCGGCGTGGCCTGGCTGACCCTGGTCTTCGTGCTGCTGACGGCCGGCGGCAACGACCTGTGGGCCACGCACTTCCACCTGTCGATCAACACGATCACCTGGACCGTGCGGATCGCCTTCTTCGTCGCCCCGGTGCTGGCCTTCTGGATCACCCGGCGCATCTGCCTCGGGCTGCAGCGGCGGGACCGCGAGAAGATCCTGCACGGCCGGGAGACGGGCATCATCAAGCGGCTGCCGCACGGCGAGTTCATCGAGGTGCACGAGCCGCTGCCGCAGGACGAGCTGCACAAGCTCACCGCGCACGACCAGTACGCCCCGCTGGAGCTGGGCCCGTCGGTCGACGACAACGGCGTGGTGCGCAAGCAGAGCCCGGTGCAGAAGCTGCGGGCCCGGCTCTCGCAGGGCTACTTCGGCGAGGCCGGCCAGATCCCGAAGCCGACCCGGCGCGAGTACGAGGAGATCACGAGCGGCCACGGGCACCACTGAGCCCGTCCGCCGCCCGCGGATCGTCGGTGAGGGCCCCCGTCCAGCAGCCGGACGGGGGCCCTTCGGCGTACCCTGCCCCCGATAGGCTGACGCCCGACAGCTGAGACGACCCACGGGATGGTGTGCCATGAGCGTGCAGACGGCAGCAGGAGGCGACAGCTCGGCCGCGCGTTCCTGGCCGGACGTCATCAGCGCGCTGATCGCCGGGCGGGACCTGAGCACCGAGGACACCGCCTGGGCCATGGACCAGATCATGTCGGGCGAGGCCACCAACGCGCAGATCGCCGGGTTCGCGGTCGCGCTGCGGGCCAAGGGCGAGACGGTCGCGGAGCTGTCCGGCCTGGTGCGCACGATGTACGAGCACGCCCACACCATCGACGTCCCCGGCCCGACCGTGGACGTCGTCGGCACCGGCGGCGACCGGGCCCGTACCGTCAACATCTCCACCATGTCCGCGATCGTCGTCGCCGGGACCGGTGCGAAGGTCGTCAAGCACGGCAACCGGGCGGCGTCCTCCGCCTCCGGCGCCTCCGACGTGCTGGAGAAGCTGGGGGTCAACCTCGACCTCACGCCGCAGCGGGTCGCCGAGGTCGCCGGGGAGGCGGGCATCACGTTCTGCTTCGCGGTGAAGTTCCACCCCGCGCTGCGGCACGTCGCGCAGACGCGCAAGGAGCTGGGCGTGGCCACCCCGTTCAACTTCCTCGGCCCGCTCGCCAACCCGGCCCGGGTCGGGGCGCAGGCCACCGGCGTCGCGGACGCCCGGATGGCGCCGATCATGGCCGGGGTGCTGGCCGAGCGCGGCGCGTCCGCGCTCGTCTTCCGCGGCGACGACGGGCTGGACGAGCTGACCACGACCGCCACCTCTCAGGTGTGGCTCGTGCGCGGCGGCGCGGTGCGGCAGGAGACCTTCGACCCGCGGGACGTCGGCATCGACCTGGTGCCGGTGGCGGCGCTGCGGGGCGCCGACGCCTCGTACAACGCGGACGTCGCCCGCCGGCTGCTCGCCGGCGAGACCGGCCCGGTGCGCGACGCGGTCCTGCTCAACGCGGCGGCGGCCCTCACCGCCCTGGACGCCGACGCGGACGGCCCGCTGCCGGACCGGATCGCGGCGGGCATCGTGCGGGCGGCGGAGTCGATCGACTCGGGGGCGGCGCAGCGGGTGCTGGAGCGCTGGGTGGCGGCCAGCAACGGCTGAGGCCGGCGGCGGCTCCCGCCCCGGGGGCTCTTTTCCGTCGTTTCCGGAGAGTTGCGGACAGTCCGGGCAACCGGGTTGCGCCGCGGCTCTCCGGTGCGCATACTCCTGACCAGGTCACGAGCGACAGCGATCAAGGCCCCGGCCCGCTGTCCGGCAACCCTCCGTCCGTGGCGGGGTGCCCCGGGTGATGACCGGGCCGCAGGCAGCGAGGTCTGCGGCAAGCGCGGACCCCTCGCGAACCCAGGGGTCCTGGCCGGCCGAGGGAGTACCGCCGTGAGCAAGCGAATGCGCTAGGGGCCTCCGCCCCGCCGCCGTTGTGCGCGTCCCCCCCCCGTCGTCCGGGCGGCGCGCGTCCTCTGCCGGGCCGTACCGGCCCGCCACCCCGCATCGTCACGTCTGCTCACGGGAGTTCCGCATGTCCGCGTCCACGTCCGCCCCCGCCCCCGGCTGTCTGCCCGTCCTCGGCCGCGACGTCCGCGCCCCGCTCGTCACCGGCGGCGACGCCGAGTACGCCGCCCTCGACTACGCCGCCAGCGCCCCGGCGCTGCAGCGCGTCTGGGACGACGTCGCCGCCTACGCGCCGTACTACGGCAGCGTGCACCGCGGCGCCGGCTACCTCTCGCAGCTGTCCACCGAGCTGTTCGAGTCCAGCCGCGCGACGGTCGCCGGGTTCCTCGGCTGCCGCCCCGACGACCAGGTCGTCTTCACCCGCTCCACCACCGACTCGCTGAACCTGCTGGCGGCGGCGCTGCCGCCGGGCACCGAGGTCTACGTCTTCGAGACCGAGCACCACGCGGCCCTGCTGCCCTGGCAGCACGGCGGGTCCGCGGCCGGCCGGGTCACCGTGCTCCCCGCCCCCGGCAGCCCCGGGCAGGCCGTGGCGGCGCTCGACTCCGCGCTCGCCGCGCGGGTCGGCGACGGGCCGGCGCTGGTGTGCGTCACCGGCGCCTCGAACGTCACCGGCGAGCTGTGGCCCGTACGGGAGCTGACCGCCGCGGCGCACCGGCACGGGGCGCGGCTGGTCCTGGACGCCGCGCAGCTCGCGCCGCACCACCCGGTGGACGTGGCGGACCTCGGCGTGGACTGGGTGGCCTTCTCCGGGCACAAGCTGTACGCGCCGTTCGGCGCCGGCGTCCTCGCCGGCCGGGCGGACTGGCTCCGGGCCGCGCCGCCGTACCTCGCGGGCGGGGGCGCGAGCCGGCGGGTCCTGCGCGCGGCCGGCGGGGGCGTGGACGTCGAGTGGCAGACGACCGCGGCGCGGCACGAGGCGGGTTCGCCGAACGTGATCGGCGCGTACGCGATCGCCTCGGCGTGCCGGGCGCTGACGGAGGCCGGCTTCGACGCGCTGGTGGCACGGGAGCAGACGCTGGTGGCGCGGGTGCTCGCGGGTCTCGCGGAGCTGCCGGGGGTGCGGGTGCTGTCGCTGTTCGGCGCGGACGCGGCGCGGGTGGGGGTCGTCTCGTTCGTGGTCGACGGCTGGAGCAGCCCGCACCTGGCGGCGGCACTGTCGGCGGAGCACGGGATCGGGGTGCGCGACGGGCTGTTCTGCGCGCACCCGCTGGTACGGGCGCTGCTCGGCGACGCCGGCGGGTCCGCCGAGTCCGCCGCGTGCGGGGGCGCCGCGGGCGACGGGGAGCGGCCGCTGAACGCGGTGCGGGTCAGCTTCGGGGCGGGCACGCCGGACGAGCACGTGGACCGGTTCCTGGCGGCGCTGGGGTCGCTGGTGCGCGACGGGGCGCGGTGGCCCTACCGCACGGTGGACGGCCGCTGCGTGCCCGCCGCCGGCGCGGAGCCGGTCGCGGCCTGAGCGGGGCGGCCGGGGTCCGGCCGCGGGGCGGGGTGTGCCCAGCCCCGTACGTCCGCACGGGCGCGAGCGCGTCCGCCAGG
>NZ_BAAAPF010000103.1:0-21595 GCF_039531005.1 Streptomyces synnematoformans | reverse complement strand
CTCGGGCCGCGCCGCGGCGGCGCTGCGGAGCCCGGCCGCCCGTCGCCCGCCGGCGGCGGGTTCGCCGCGGCCGGCCGCGGCTTCCTCCGCGAACTCGGCGCCGGGGCGGGGTTCGTCCGCCGGGAGCCGTTCCTGCGTTTCGTGGTGCTCTGGTCGGCGGTGATGAGCCTGCTGCTGGCCGCCCTCTCCTACGGCACGATCTTCACCCTGCAGGGCGCGGGCGCGGCCGGTGGGCCGGTCGGGGCCGTGCTCGCGATAGCCGGCGCGGCCGTGCTGGCGGGCGCGCTGCTCGCGCCCCGCCTGGCGCGCGCCCTGCCGGGTCCCCGGCTGGTGGTCGCCGTGTCCTGGCTGCTGGTGGCGCCCGCCGCCGGCCTCGCGCTGACCACCCGGGTCTGGGCCTGCGCCCTGCTGTTCGGGGTGATCTGGGTGCTGCTGCCGGCGGCGGCGGTCGTCCTGCAGTCCCGGGCCATCGAGGTGACTCCGCAGGAACTCCAGTCCCGCACCGGCACGGTGCTGGCCACCGCCACCGGGCTGGCCGCCGCGGCCGGGCCCGTCGCCGCGGGCGGGGTCGACGGTGCCGCCGGCACCGGCGGCACGGCGCTGTCCTGCGCCGCGGCGTTCGCCGTGCTGGCCCTGTGGTCCACGAGACGCGCCCCCGGGGTGCTGGGGAAGGAGGCCGCGTGACGACCGGCGGAACGGACGTGCCGGAGAAGGGCGGGACGCGCACCGCCGGTGCCGGGTCCGGCACGGCGGGGACGGAGCGCGGCTACCGCCTCTCCCGCCCCGTCATCCCGGAGGTCTGCCCCACGGACCCGTACCGGATGGTGCTGACCGCCGACGCCGGCGGCCGCTGCGAGGTGTTCGCCCATGACGCGTCGGCCGGACGCACGCGTCAGGTGACCGACCGGGCGCACGGCACTCTCTACGGCACGCTGGACCGGGACGGCGCGGTGTGGTGGTTCGACGAGGACCTCGACGGCCGCGGCGTGTGGCGGGTGCAGGACTTCGACGGCGGTCCGGACCGTACGGCACTGCCCCCGGCCCCGGCGGGCACCCCGAGAGGGCTGGCGATGAACGCCGCCGGGCAGGTCGCCGCGGGCGTCGGCGGCCCGGACGGGCTGGTCGTCTGGCTCGGACGGCGGGGCGGCCCGGCGCGCCCGGTCCACCGGGCACCCGGCCCGTGGCGGCTGGCCGGGCTGTCGCCCGACGGCGGTCTGCTCGCCGTCGCCGGACCGCCCTACGCCGAGCGCGCGGTGACCGTGCTGGCCGCGGACGGCCGTACGGTCGCGGAGTTCGGCGGCGACCGGCCGGACGCCGGCGTCTGGGTGCGGGGCTTCGCCCCCGCGACCGGCCCCTCCGCCCTCTCCGCCCTCTCCGCCCTCTCCGGCTCCGCCGAGCTGCTGCTGGTCACCGAGTACGGCGACCGGTACCGGCTCGCCACCTGGGACGCCCGGCACGGACTCCGCGAGCACGGCTGGTGCACCTTCGACACCGAGATCGACGCCGTCTGGTACCCCGACGCCCGCCGAGTGCTGATCCGCCAGGACAGACACGGACGGAGCCTGCTCCACACCGCCGACCTGGACCGGCGCACCGTGACCACGCTCGCCACCCCGCCCGGCAGCATCCCCGACGCCGCCCCCCGCCCCGGCGGGGAGATCCACTACGTGTGGACCGACAGCGCCAACCCGCCGCGGCTGCGCACCACGGCGACGGACCGCGAGGCCCGGGCGCGGCTGCCGGTGCTCGGCATCCAGACCGAGGGCGTACCCGGGGTCCACAGCGAACTGTGGACCCCGGGGCCCGACGGCCCCGTACACACCCTGCTCAGCCTCCCGGAGCGCACCGGCGCGCGCCCCGCCCCGCTGGTGTTCCTGCTGCACGGCGGCCCCGCGGACCACGACCGGGACGCCTACGACGGCATCGTGCACTCCCTCGTGGCCTCGGGCCTCGGCGTCGCGCGCGTGAACTTCCGCGGCTCCACCGGCTACGGACCCCGCTGGCGCGCCGCGTTCAGCGGGGGCGTCGGGCTCACGCAGGTCGACGACCTGGTGGCGGTACGGGCCGACCTGCTGCGACGGGGTCTGGCGCGCCGCGACGCCGTGGGGCTGTGGGGCACGTCGTGGGGCGGCGCCCTGGCCCTGCTGGCCCTCGGGGTACGGCCCGGCCTCTGGCGGGCCGGGGTCGCCGTCAAGCCGATCGCCGACTTCGCCGCCGCCCACCGCACCGGCCTGCCGGCCCTGCGCGCCCTGGACGAGCGGCTCTTCGGCGGCACCCCGGCGGACGTACCCGAGCGCTACGCGCGCAGTTCGCCGGTGACCTACGCCGCCGATGTCACCGCTCCCGTGCTGGTCGTCGCCGCCGCGCGGGACGCCAAGTGCCCGCCGCAGCAGATCGCCGACTACCTGGCGGCGCTGCGGGCGGCGGGAGCGCCGCACGAGTCCCTGTGGCTGGAGTCCGGCCACGACGGCTACCGGGGCTCCGACCACGTGGCCACGCTGCGCCGTGCCCTGGAGTTCCTGCACGGCCACCTGGCCGCGGCAGCGCGCCGAGCGGCACCCACAGCCCCCCGCCCCGACCGGGGCGGGGCCCGTCAGGCCGGTGGCTCCGAGCCTCCGGCACAGTCCACCGGCACCGCGAAGGGAGGCCACGACCATGCAGAAGGACGTCATCCACAACAACCCGCTTGAGGACGAAGAGGGGAACCGCAGCCCGGGCGTCTCCATCACCATCACGATCCCGATCCGCAACGCGGAGGAGCACGAGGAGTTCTGAGCGAGAGTCCCGGCCCGGTGTGCCTGAGACACCGGGCCGGGACGGGCCCGCGGCGCCGCGACGGCGCCGCGGGCCCGCCACCGTACCGCCCGACAGCGACCCTCCCGAGGAGTCCGCCCATGCGCGTGCTGCTGGTCAACATGCCCTGGTCCCCGATCGACGTGCCCTCGCTCGCGCTGGGCATCCTCAAGCGCAGCGCGACCGCGAACCGGCCGGGTACGACCGCGGAGGTCTACCACGCCAACCTCGAATACACGGACTGGATCACCGAACGCACCGAGTTCGGCAAGAACGACTACGAGTTCTACTCCCTCTCGTCCTACTTCCTCGGCTGCGGGGACTGGATCTTCTCCTCGGCGCTCTACGACGACCCCTCGTGGCGCACGGAGGAGTTCACCGCCGCGCTCGGCGGCAAGCTCTCGGAGACCCGGATGCGGCGATGCCACGAACTGCACGCCCTCGCGCCGGAGTTCGTGGAGCGGACCGCCCGCGAGATCGTGGCCCGGGAACCCGACGTCGTCGGGTTCTGCTCGACGTTCCAGCAGAACACCGCCGCCCTGGCGGCGGCGAAACACGTCAAGCGGCTCGCACCGCACATCACGACCGTGCTGGGCGGCGCCAACTGCGACGCGGAGCAGGGACACGCGGCGCACCGCAACTTCCCCTTCGTCGACTACGTCGTACGCGGCGAGGGCGAGGCCGCGTTCCCGCGGCTGCTCGACGTCGTGGAGGGGTCCGGCAGACCCCGCGCGATACCGGGCCTGTGCTGGCGGGACGCCGAAGGCACCTCGGTGGCCAACCCGATGGCGGCCTCCCCGCTCCCGCCCGCCGCCATCACCTCCCCCGACTACACGGGCTACTTCGAGCGGCTCGCCGCCTCCGCGGCACGGCACTGGGTGGAGCCCAAGCTCGTCGTGGAGGGCGCCCGCGGCTGCTGGTGGGGCGAGAAGCACCACTGCACGTTCTGCGGGCTGAACGGCACGTTCATGGAGTTCCGCAGCAAGACCCCGGAGCGGTTCTACGACGAGATCATGGAACTCGCGCGCACCCACCGGGTCCTCGACATGTACGTCGTCGACAACATCCTGGACATGGGGTACGTGCGGACGGTGCTCCCGCGCATCGTGGACAGCGGCTACGACCTGCGGCTGCACATCGAGATCAAGGCGAACATGCGCCGCTCCCAGCTCCAGACCCTCGCCGACGCCGGGATGATCTACGTCCAGCCCGGTATCGAGAGCCTCAACAGCCGGGTGCTGAACCTGATGGACAAGGGGGTCAGCGGCTGCCAGAACGTACGGATGCTGCGCGACGGGGCCGAGACCGGCCTGGCCGTCTCCTGGAACTACCTGCACGGCTTCCCGGACGAACGCGACGAGGACTACGACCCGGTGATCGCGCAGCTCCCCGCCCTGGAGCACCTCAGGCCGCCCGTGGACCTCTCCGCCCGCATCGCCATCGAGCGCTTCAGCCCTTACTTCAGCCGCCCCGAACTCGGCTTCGAGACGCTCCGCCCGGACATCCAGTACCGCTTCACCTACGACCTGCCGGAGTCCGAGCTGTACGACCTCGCCTACGTGTTCGAGGCGCCCGAGCGCGGCATCGGGCGGCAGACCGCCCAGCGGCTCAACGACGCCATCAAGACCTGGCACGAGGCGCACGCCTCCAGCCGGCTCACCCACACCGACCTCGGCGACCGGATCCTGCTGGTCAGCCGCCGCCGGGCGTTCGACTGGCGCACCCGGGAGCTGACCCGTCCGGTGGAGCTGGCCGCCTTCCGGCTGCTGGACCAGCCGCACCAGCCCGCGGCGCTGGCCCGGAAGCTCACCGGGCAGCTCGCCGGGGCCGCCGTGGACGAGGCGTCGGTGCAGGAGCTGCTGGACCGCTGGCTGGAGTGGGGCGTGGTGTTCACGGACGCCGGCCAGTACGTGCACGTCGCCCCGGCCGCCGTCAACGAGGACCTGCTGCGCCTGGAGTTCATGCGCCGCGCGACCGCCGCGGACGAGGAGTCCCCCGCGGAGTCCCCGGCCCCGCCCGCCGTAGCCGTCTCGTGAGGCGGCCCCGCCCCGCCCCCGTCCCGTATCCGAGGAGCACCATGGACACCGTCGCCGCCTGGCGCGACTACGAACCCGAGGCCGCCGCCCTGCCCGGAATGTCACTCGGCGACCTGCTGGCCTCCGGCCCACCGGCCGAGGCCGCCGCCCGCCTCTGGCGCCGCGGCGCCCGCCGGGTCCGCCTGCCGGGCACCACCGACCTGCGCCCGGACGCCAACGAGGACCCCGCGACCGCCGCCCGCACGGTACGCACGCTGTGCCTGGTGCGGGAGCTGACGGCGCACGCCGTCTACGTCGAATGGAGACTGCGCACCGCCCCGGAAGCCGACGCCTGGCGCCCGCTCAACCACCTCCAGCCGCCCCTGTCCCTGACCGGACCGCCCGACCCGGAGCCCGCCCTGCGTGCGTGGCGCAAGGAGCACTACCTGTGCAAGTGCCTCTGGCGGCAGGGACCGGGCTTCATCCAGATCCGGGACCGCCGCTGGGGCGACCTCATCCGTTTCACCGTGGACGAACCCGACTACCAGGAGGCCATCGGCCTGCTCGCCCAGGGAGCACCGGCGTCGGCGGTCCCGCCGGCGATCCTCGACGCCTTCCGGTCGGAACGGCTCGTCGGGGACGTCGGCCCGATGGTGTGGTGGTACCCGTATCGGGTACGCCGGTGGATCCAGGAGGCGATGGCGATCTGACGCCGCCCGGCTCTCGTTGCCCTGCCGGTGGCCGGACCTTCGGGACCGACCACCGGTGACGGCTCCGCCTTCGCGCGCGACGGCGTCGTCCTGGTCACCCTCCACCAACGTCACCCTCTTCGGCCAGTCGGCCGGGACCACCTCGCCGCCCTCGACGCCGCGGGCCTCTTCGGCCGGGCGATCGTGCAGAGCGGCCTCCCGCGGACCTCGCCGCCCGGACGCACGGGGCCTGAATCCGCTTCGCGAGGACCGGCAACCCCGGCAGGGACGCGTACGACACGACGCGCCGGGCCACGATGCGCATCGGCGCCGAGTGGACCCAGGTCGACCCCCGCGGCCGGGAACGACGGGCCTGGATCTGACCGGCGCACCGACACGCCTCCACCGGCCGGCCGCGCTAGCACACCGTGTCGTCGCCGGGGGGCGTGCCGTCGAAGAGGTACGTGTGGACGGCCTCGGCGGCGCAGCGGTTGTGGGGGTAGGACCCGTGGCCCTCGTCCCGCACGGTCAGCAGGACGCCGACGTTCCCGCCCAGCTCCCCCGCCATGCGCTCGGCGCCCTCGTACGGCGTCGTCGGGTCGCCGGTGTTGGCCACGACGAGGACGGGGGCGGCCCCGTCCGCGCTGACGTCGAGGGTGGCGCGTTCCCCTTCGAACGGCCAGTCATAGCAGAGGTAGACGCCCCCGGACCAGGCCCTGCCGAAGACGGGTGAGGCCGCTGCTATCCGGTCGGCCATCTCCGCGGTCCGGTCGAATCCGGGGCGCACGTTGGAGTCGGCGCAGGTGATCGCGACGTAGGCGGACGTGCCGTTGCCGCCCGAGGCCGTGCCGCGGGCGGGAACGCCGCGGGCGCCCGGAGGGTGGTCGTACGCCTCCTCCATCAGCTTGCGGCCGGTGCCCTCCTCCATGACCTCGGTGAGCGCCTTCACCAGCGGTCGGCGGCCGTCTTCGCCGAGGTCCAGGTAGTTCGCGATGGCGAGGGCGGCGAGGTCCGCGTCGAGCTTCTCCCCGCCGCCGGTGGGCGCGGGCGTCTTCTCAAGCCTGTCCAGCAGCGCGATGACGCGCCGGCGGGCCTGCGCGGGGCCGCTTCCGGTGGGGCAGTCGTCGTAGGCGTCCGCGCAGTGTTCGGCGAAGCGGTCGAAGGCGCGCTGGACGGCCCGGACCTGGCTGATCTCGCCCTGCAGGCGGTCCAGGGTCGGGTCGACGGGGGCTTCGAGCACGAGGCGGCCCACGTTCTCGGGGAAGAGGTGGGCGTAGACGCCGCCCAGCACGGTGCCGTAGGAGACGCCGAAGTAGTGCAGCTTCTCGTCGCCGAGGAGGTAGCGCATCAGGTCCAGGTCGCGGGCCGTGTGCGAGGTGCCGACGTACGGAAGGAGCCGGCCGGAGTGCTTCTCGCAGGCGTCGCTGCCCTCGAACGACTCCTTCCCGCAGCTGACGGGGGCGGTCCCGCCGACGCCGCGCGGGTCGAAGCTGACCAGGTCGTAGCGCTCGCGCAGCGGGGCGTAGTCGGGGGCGTACCGGGGCAGGCCCACGACCCCGGACCGTCCGGGTCCGCCGAAGTTGAGCAGGAGTGATCCGATCCGCCGCCTCTCCTCTCCGGTGGCCCGCTGCCGGATCAGCGCGACGTCGATCGTGTCGCGGCCGGGCCGCCGGTAGTCCAGCGGCGCCTTCATCGTGGCGCACTCCCAGCCCGCGCCCGGCGCGTCGCCGTCTCCCTGCGCCGCGGACGGCGGCGGGCAGGCCGACCAGTCGAGCCGCTGGCCGGCGGTGAAGGCCGCGGGCAACCCGGGCGGCGGGTTCGATGCCTTGCGCTCGACCCGAGGGCCCGCCCCACCCTTCTCGGACGCGGACGGGTCCGAGTCCTCGATGAGGTCGCATCCGGCTACCGCGACCGCGAGGAGGGCGGCGAGCATGCCCGCCGCGACCCGCCTCGCACCGCCGAACCACGCCGAACGCTCCGAGATCCAGCGCCGCGTACGCATCCGCGAGTCCCCCCTGCGGCCCCCCGGCACGCCGGAAGACGTGCCGCACAAAAGTCCGATGGACTACAAATCTACGCCGGTGCACTCAGCTGCCGTCGCCGCCTCACCGACTGCTCACGCCACCCGCCCCACCAGCGTGGCTACCCGGATGTTCTCGCGGTGGGGGGCCGGGGGGAGCGCCCGGCGGATCCGTTCGGCGAGGGCCGGCCGTTCCTGCGGGCCGGGAAGCCGGCCCGCGGGGATTGCGGAGAAGACCGAGCCGATGACCTCGTCGATGCCGAGCTCATCGCGGTAGTCGAGGACGGCCTCGCGCACGTCGGCGAACCCGGCGGCCTCCAGCGCCCGGGCGTATCGGCGCCGGTCGTCCGCGCCGGTCCCGCACGTGGCCTCCAGCCGGGTGCCGAAGTAGTCCTCCAAGCACGATCGCAGCGCGCGGGACCAGGCGCTGTCCTGCAGCCACAACGGCGTGCCGTTGGCCACCACCGCGACTCCCCCGCTTCGGCGGCACAGCGGAAGCAACGCCCGGAACAGCTCCTCGTGCCGCATCCAGTGCAGCGCCTGTCCGATCACGGCCATCCCCAGGGACCGCCGTCCCACCAGCCCGCCCAGCGCAGGGACGTCGGTGTCGGCGCCCAGCACCCACGTCACGTTCCGCACCGGTCGCGCTGCCGCGGCCTGCCTGGCGAGCCGGAGCATGTCCGGCTCGGGGTCCATGCCGATGACCGAACCGACCCGGGACGCGAGAGGAACGGCCAGCTGGCCCGTGCCGCATCCGAGATCAAGTACGGCGTCCTCGGCGGTCAGCACGAAGGCCACCTACAAGATATCGAGAACCTCAGACGGGTACCCACGGCGGTACTGCACGTAGTACTCGGCGACGTCACCACTGAACCCCACGGTCATGCGCCCACCCTGACAGAGTCGGCCACCGGGGACAGCCCTCCGGGCACGTCGCTTAGCTACCGGCGAAGGGAGCCCCGGGCCCCGGGGGCGCCACGCGGCGGCCACGCGCGCGTCCTGCGGGTCGAGTGCGGCTACCTGTTACTCGGCTTGCTGCAAGCTCTTGCATTGATGACCGCGGCTTGGCGATGGCGGCCGCATGCGGGTGCGACGCAGTTCCTCAGCCGGTCCTGACGGATGCTCGCCGCAGCGGGGCCGGGGAAGCCGCGCGGTCACGCCCAAAGCCTTGACCGACCTCCAGGCCGGTCCTACGGTCCGTCTGCAAGCTCTTGCAGAATGCCTGCAAGGGAGCACTGGGCTGTCGGGCATGGCGCATTGCCTTCGCGGCCTCACCCCGCCCACTCTCAGGAGGAGTCTTGTTCGCTCTACGTCAACGCAGACACGGATCGCAAGGCTGGAAGAGACCTGTCGGCGCGTTCATGGCCGGTCTGATCGCGGTTTCCGGCGGCGCGCTGTCACTGGCCGCCTCGGCCCCCGCAGCCCAAGCGGCGCCGCCGGGCGCCAAGGACGTCACCGCGGTGATGTTCAACTGGAGCTTCGGCTCCATCGCCCGCGAGTGCACCCAGCGCCTGGGGCCCGCCGGTTACGGCTACGTCCAGGTGTCCCCGCCGCAGGAGCAGATCCAGGGTGGTCAGTGGTGGACCGCCTACCAGCCGGTCAGCTACCGGATCCAGAGTCGCCTGGGCAACCGTGACCAGTTCCGGAACATGGTCGACACGTGCCGCAGCGCGGGCGTCGGCGTGGTGGTGGACGCGGTGATCAATCACATGACCGCCGGTTCGGGCACCGGCACGGCGGGGTCGCGCTACACCAAGTACGACTACCCCGACGCACCGTACAGCGACTGGGACTTCAACGACTGCCGCCGTCCGATCGGCGACGACTACGGCGACCGCGACAACGTGCAGAACTGCGAACTGCTGGGCCTGTCCGACCTCAACACCGGCAAGGACTACGTGCGCGGCCGGATCGCGAAGTACCTCAACGACCTCCTCTCGCTGGGTGTGGCGGGTTTCCGTATCGACGCGGTCAAGCACATCCCGGCCCGTGATCTGGCCGACATCAAGACCCGGCTGACCGACCCGGACGCCTACTGGAAGCAGGAGGCGATCTTCGGCGCGGGAGAGCCGATCCTGCCGGACGAGTACCGCGGGACCGGTGACGTCCAGGAGTTCCGCTACGGCCGTGACCTGAAGCGGGTCTTCGAGAACGAGAACCTCGCCTTCCTGAAGAACTTCGGTGCGGGCTGGGGCTACATGCCCTCCGGCGGCAGTGCGGTGTTCGTGGACAACCACGACACCGAGCGCAACGGCTCCACCCTCAGCTACAAGAGCGGCGCCGACTACACCCTGGCCAACGTCTTCATGCTGGCCTGGCCCTACGGCTCGCCGGACGTCCACTCCGGCTACGAGTTCAGCGACAAGGAGGCCGGGCCGCCCAACAACGGGCGGGTCGACGCCTGCTACCAGGACGGCTGGAAGTGCCAGCACGCGTGGCCGGAGATCGAGTCCATGGTGGGCTTCCGCAATGCCACCCGCGGTCAGGGCGTCACCGACTGGTGGGACAACGGGGGCGACGCGATCGCCTTCGGCCGCGGCAGCCGGGGCTTCGTGGCCCTCAACCACGAGGGGTCCTCCCTGACCCGCACCTTCCAGACCTCCCTGGCGGCCGGCACCTACTGCGACGTCCAGAGCGGCCGTGCCGTGACCGTGAACGGCTCCGGGCGGTTCACCGCCATGCTGGACGCCGACACGGCGCTGGCCCTGCACACCGGCGCCCGCGACTGCGACGGCGGCGGCGCCCCCGAGCCGGTGGACGGCGTGTCGTTCCACGTCAACGCCAGCACCCGTTCCCACCCATGGCTCGCTCACGCTCAACGACACCTGGCGCAGCTGAGCCCCGCCAGGAAAGGCGGATTCCAGAGGTCGTCGCGACGCACGTGACCGACCGGCCGTTGTCAGGAGGGTCAGCGAGGCGCCCGGCCGGGGTCACCCGGCCGGGCGTTCCGCGTGGCCGGGGTGTCCGTGCAGGAGCGCGGCGCAGTCCCGTTGCAGCGTGACGTCACGCCACATCGGGTGGTGCGGTGCGGCGTTGGAGCACACCACGGAGCCCCAGGCGCCGGCGCGGGCGGATTCGGCCAGGGCCAGGCGGCAGAACGCGGCCCCCACGGGGCCCTCCTCGAACGTGCCGTGCAGCGGCGTGTAGCCGATCCAGCCCTCGCCGAAGACCAGGGGGACTCCGGCGTGCGCCGCCCAGTCGGCGGCGGCGGCGATCCAGGTGCGCAGCCGGTCCGCCATCGCCAGCCGGTGTACGGCGTACCGGTCGTACAGCCAGGCGTCCCAGGCGTCCGGGTCGCACCAGTCGTGTACGTACACCTCGCGCCGGCCCACCACCGTGGCCTCCAGCCGCCACCGGTTCTCCGCCGGCGGTAGCCAGTCGTCGAAGTCCGGGGCGCCGGGCCGCAGCAGTTCGCGCCGGACGAGGTCCTGCGGGAAGGGGCGTGCGGGGTCGCGGAGTGCGAAGGTGTCCAGCAGTTCGTCGAGTACGCCGTAGATGTAGGGGTGGAAGACGGCGACGTCGATGTCCGGGGGGACGCCGCGCAGCGAGCCGACGGGCACGCGGGCGTAGTTGACGGTGACCGGCCGGTCCGGGTGGCGCAGGCGGAACCGGGCGAGGCCGCGCTCCAGCCGGGGCCTGAGCGCGACGACGGTGTCGCCGGCGGGCAGGCCGTCCGCCAGGTGCCCGGCCTGCACCTCGTTGTGCAGCTCGGTGAAGGCGACGCGGTCGTCGAGTCCCTCGTGTGCGGCGAGGAAGTCGATGAGGTCGGCCATCGCGTCTGCCAGGGCCTCGGCGCGCCGTTCGGGGTCGATCGCCATCACGGCGTCGAACCAGGCGCGGTCGGCCGCGAACGACGGGCTCTGCTGGTACTCCCAGCTGGACAGGATGATGTGGCAGTCGTGCCGGCGGGCCGCCCGGAAGAGGGCCAGGAGGTGCCGGCGGCCGTCGATCTCGGTCGGGCCCGCCACGTCGTACCAGCGCACGCGCTGCCCGTACGCCCCGCCCAGCGGGCCCAGGCGCAGCTGCCGGGTGTCCAGGCCCGAGGCGAAGAGCAGCAGCGGCATGGCGCAGATGCGGATGGTGTTGTAGCCGCGGTCGACGGCTTCCGCGAAGGCCCGGTCGAGGTCGTGGAAGGGTTCCCCGGGGCCGGTGCGGGTATACCAGGTGAAGTCCCACAGGGAGATCGTCAGCGTGGCGGGCGGGTAGGCGGAGGGTGCGATGGGCACGTCGGGATCGGGCCTTCCTTCAGGTGCGGGGTGCGGGAGGGGGCGGCCGTCAGTTCTTGACGGCACCGGCCGTGAGCCCTTCGAGAAGCTGCTTGCGCAGCAGATAGAACACGAGGAGGCTCGGTACGGCCGCGAGCATCGCCGCGGCCAGCACCAGGTCGTACTGGCGGCCCGTGGCGCCGAACAGTGCCTGGATGCCGAGCGGCAGGGTGTAGTCGTCGGGGTCGCTGACCACGATCAGCGGCCAGAGCAGGCTGTTGTAACTGGCGAGGAAGGACCACACGCCCAGCGCGCCGAGCGCGGGCCGCAGCAGGGGGAGCGCGATGCGGCGGAAGACGGCGAACTCGGTGCAGCCGTCGACGCGGGCGGCGTCGATCAGGGCGTCGGGTACGGCCTGCTCGGTGTACTGCCGCATCATGAAGATGCCGAACGCGGGCGCCACCCAGGGCACCACCAGCGCGAAGTACGGCGTGGTCAGGTGCGCCTTGGCGACCATGATGAACAGCGGCACGACGATGACGGCGAACGGCACGGCGAGCGAGCTGAACATCAGGTTGAACAGGAACCGCTTGCCCTTGAACCGGTACTTGGCGAAGGCGAACCCGGCCAGCGAGCACAGCGCCACGGACACGACGGTGGAGATGCCCGCCACCAGGGTGCTGGTCATGAACCAGCTCCAGAACGGCTGCCCGTCCAGCAGTCCGCGGAAGTTCTCCAGGGTCGCCGGCAGCGGCAGCGGCTGCGGCGGATAGCTGAAGATGTCGGCGCGCGCCTTGAAGGAGGAGGACAGCGCCCACAGCAGGGGCAGCGCGAAGGCGATCAGCAGGCTGACGAGGAAGGCGTAGAGCAGGATGCGCCCGCGGGTGATCCGGCGGCGTCCCGCGTCGCGGGGCGCCTCGGTGCGGATGGCGGTGGCCGTCACTGGTCTCTCCCGACTTTCAGGGCCCGCAGGGCGAGCAGGCCGAGCGTGAACACGGCGAGGAAGAGCAGGACGCCGGCGGCCGCCGCGTAGCCGAGCTGCTGGCGCTCGAACCCGGCGCGGAAGATGAACATGGCGACCGAGAGGGTGGACTCGCCGGGGCCGCCCTGGGTGAGCAGGAACGGCTCCTCGAAGATCTGGGCCGTGCTGATCAGCACGGTGACGGCGACGAAGGCGGTCACCGGGCGCAGTGAGGGAAGCGTGACCGCCCAGAAGCGCCGCACCGGGCCGGCCCCGTCGATCGCCGCGGCCTCGTACAGCTCCTTGGGGACGTTCTGCAGGCCGGCGAGGAAGAAGATGGTCAGGTAGCCCGTCCACCGCCACAGCACGAGGATCACGACGGTGACGCGCGCCCAGGCGGGATCGCCGAGCCAGTCGATGCCGCCGAAGCCGAAGGCGGCCTCCAGCAGCCCGTTGGCCAGGCCGAACTCGGTGTCGAAGACGAGGCCGAAGACGAGGGTGACCACGATGGGCGAGATCACGACGGGCATGAAGTACGCCAGCCGGAACATGTCGCGGCCGCGCAGTCCCCGGGCGTTGAGGGCCTGGGCGATCAGCAGCGCCGCGGGCACGACGACGCACATCGTGAAGACGACGTAGAGGGAGGTGTTGCGGACCGACGTCCAGAAGCTGCCGTCGGACATGAGGTCCCGGTAGTTGCGCAGCCCCACCCAGCGCGGGGTGCCGAGGCCCGCCCACTCCGTGCAGCTCAGGTACAGGCCGACGCCGATCGGGACGAGCAGGAAGAGCCCGTACAGCACGTAGAAGGGGGAGATGAAGACGTACGGGGCGAGGGCGCGCTGGTGGCGCTGCCACCACGAGGGCCTCGGCGCCGGCGGCGCGGACGCGGCGCGGTGGCCGGTCACCGGTTCGGCGCGGGTCGTGAGCGGGGAGGTCATCGCTTCACCTGCTCTCGGTAGGCGCTCAGGCCGTCTTCGACGGCGGCGGCCGGCGAGGTGCGGCCCTTCAACGCGTCCAGTACGGGGCCGCCGAGGACGGCGGCGAGAATCTGCATGCCGGCGTCCTGGTGGAACAGCGGCAGGTCGTCGGCGGCCGGGCCGTAGACCTCGAAGACCCGTTGGCCGAGGAACTCGTCCTTGGTGCCGAGGAGTTCGGGGTCCTCGTACAGCGGGCGCAGCGTGGGCAGGTAGCCGCCGGCGCGGTAGCGCAGGAGCTGGCCCTCCCGGGTGAGGTAGACCCGCCGGAGCAGCTCCAGGGCCGCCTGGGAGTGGGCCTTGTTCTTCAGCACGGTGAAGGCGGTGCCGCCCATCGTGGAGGCGATGTGCCCGCCGCCGGTGAAGCGGGGCAGGGTGCGCATCCGCCACCTGCCCTTCTGGTCGGGCACGTTGGCCTGCAGGCCGTAGACGTTGTACCAGTTGGGCATCGCCGTGGCGGCGAGGCGGCCCGACTTCAGCGCGGCCCCGCAGGCGCTGCCGTACGGGTCGGGCAGGGCCAGCAGGAAGCCGCTGCGCACGCCGCGGGCCATGAACTCCAGCACCTCGACGGCCTCGGCGGAGGGGAGCGTGATCTCCCCGTGCTCGTCGAAGAGGCTGCCGCCGCGCTGCAGCAGGAACTGCAGGAAGCCGTTGACGATGGCGAGGTTGCCGGCGGTGGAGACCATGCCGAGGCTGATCTCGTGGTCGGTGTGCAGCCGCTCGCCGTGCTCGGCCAGCTCCTCCCACGTCTCCACGTCTTCGGGGACGCCGTGCTTGTCGAAGAGGTCCTGGCGGTAGTAATAGACGGTGATCGAGTTGTCGGAGTCCAGGCCGTAGGGAACGCCGTCGACCGTGTACGGCGCGAGCTTGGCGAGGTCGTCCCCGAAGGGCCGCACGGTCTCGGTCAGGTCGGTGAACAGGTGCTCCGCGATGCCCGGGACCATCACACGCGGGAACTGGTCGATGACAATGCCCGCCAGGTCCGGGGGGTCGCCGTCGGCCACCGCCTGGGCGATCATGCGGGTCACGATGTCGGTGGGGGCGGCGTTGGTGATGTCGACCCCGAAGTCGAAGCGCGAGCCGCGTGTCAGCGCCGCCTCGGTGACCGCGGTCTCGAAGGTGGTGATGTAGCCGGGGTCGTGCGTCCACAGGCTGATGTCCACGGGACCCGAGGTGACCGGCGCGGAGTTCGCGGTACCGCACGCGGTGAGCGCGGGTGCGGCCAGCAGGCCCAGGCCCAGGCCGGCGCCGCCGCGCAGCAGGGATCTGCGGCCGAGGTCAGTCATGGCCGGCTCCCCGGGCGAGGAGGCTGATCCGCCGCAGCGGCACGAGGGACACGGCGTCGAGGGAGGTGCCCGCGCGGGCGGCCTTCAAGCCGTCGCTCGCGGACGCGTCCACGTACACCCGGCTCGCCGGAGCCAGCGGGAGCAGCCGTAGCTCGACTCCGTGCCGCACGGCCCCGGCGGCGAAGCGCCGCAGTCCGATCTCCCAGTCGGGGCCGTACCAGAAGTGGTCGGCCACGAGCCTGCCGCCGATGTAGGCGCGGGCCACGTCTCCGGTGTACCTGACGCGCAGCAGCACCTCCCCGTCGTCGTCGAACACGTCGGGCGGAACGGTGATCCGGTGGACCGAGGCGCGTTCGAAGTCGGCGTCCAGCGGTGCGGAAGCGCGGCCGTGGGCCCCGCCGGTACGGGCGGGGGCGGCGACCGCGTCGGCACGTACGCACGTCACGACGGGGTCGTGCGGCTGCGGCCCGGTGCGGCCGAGCGTCCAGCGGGTGAAGGCGCCGTCCGCGGCCGGCCCCGCGAGGCCGGGGCCCGTCAGAGCGTCGGGCGCGGGGAGGAGCGAGACGTCCACCGAGTCCGCGGTCGTGTGGATCCGCATGTCCGCGCCGTCGGCGAGGACGACGTCGTCGCACAGCACCAACCGGTCGCGTCCCCACAGGTGCATGCGGTTCACCTGCGGCGCCTGCCTCTCGTTCAGCACCAGCAGGGTGACCGGTCCGTGCGGGCCGCGGACCGTCAGCAGGGCGTCCGTGCCGGGGGCGGGTACGGTCACGAGCGTGCCGTCCGGCCGGTTGCCGACCTGCGCCGGGCCCTCGATCTCCACCCCGGCGGGCAGGAGCAGCCGCGGGGTGACGCCGGCGGTGGCGGCGAACACCGCCGTGGGCGTGCCGCCGATCTCCAGCCGGGTGACCGGCTGCGCGGCGGCCCAGGCGAGGCGTATGCCACGGCCCACCTCGTACCCCAGCGGCCAGACGAAGTGGGCCCCGGAGGGCACGGTCACCGGCTCGTCCGGCACGGTCAGCGTGCGGCCGGCCAGTTCGACGCGGAACTGCGCACCTTCGTGGTCGGGCAGCGGCTCGTGCGGCTGGTGGTTGTTGACGAAGAGGAAGCCGGAGCCGCGGGAGCCGTCGGCGCGCACCGACCAGCGGAGGGTCTGCCGGTCGTCGAGCCCGTCGGGCACGTTGTCCGGCAGGCACAGCGGCATGTCCGCGAGGTCGGCGCCGGAGTCCCGGAGGAAGAGGTGTTGCAGGCGCAGGGCGTGGAAGGAGGGGCGGACCTGCCCGAACTCGCCCAGGGGCGCCTGGAAGTCGTAGGTGACCGACGGCAGGTCGTTGGGGTAATCCGTGGCGTGCGACTCCTGGTTGGGGACGGCGTGGTCCAGGCGCTGCGAACAGCCGTGGTAGAGGTAGTAGCCCTGCCAGGCCGAGCCGCTGCCGAGCTTGGTCAGCGCCAGCGCGGTGACGTCCGGTTCCGGGACGAGCGGTCTGCGGTGGTAGGCGACGGCCATGCCGCCGCCCAGCTCGCAGGTGGCGTAGGGGTAGCGGCGGTCGTCGGGGCTGTTCTCCGGTCCGCCCGTGGGCGCGGTGGGGCGGAGGTCGGCCCCGATGGCGTGGTCGTCGCGGATGGGGGTGAAGAAGTAGTGGCGGCGCATCTCCCGCGTCCAGCCCGGGTGGGCGTCCTCCCAGAACGCCTCGGGGTAGCCGCCGTACAGCGGCAGCAGTTCGTCCGGGGGTATCTGCGCCGCACCCCATGCGGTGGCGGTCCACAGCGGCGCGGAGATGCCGGCCTCCTCGGCCATGCGCCGCAGCGTCGCGAGGTGCCCCGGCTGGTCGTACAGCTCGTTCTCCACCTGCACGGAGACGACCGGGCCGCCGTGGTCGTGCGACAGGCCGCGCAGCTCGTGGGCGATCCGCGCGTAGTAGCGCCCGACCAGGTCGAGGTAGGCGGGGTCGTCCGTGCGCGGGCTGCACTCCGCCCCGTCCAGCCAGTCGGGGAAGCCGCCCCTGCGGCACTCCCCGTGTGACCAGGGCCCGATGCGCATGGCGACCGCCAGGTCCAGATCGGCGCAGAGCCCGACGAACCGCCGGACGTCCAGGCTGCCGTCGAAGCGGAACGAGCCCCGCTGCTCCTCGTGCTGGTTCCAGAAGAGGTACGTCGCCACGAGGTCGACGCCGCCCGCCCGGATCTTCAGCAGCTCCTCCCGCCACTCGTCCGCGGGGTAGCGGCTGAAGTGGAACTCCCCCATCACCGGGAGCCAGGGACGGCCCGCGCGCAGCACGCGTCGGCTGTCCACGGCCAGGACCTCGGGTGCTCCGCGCGGGCTGCCCATCGCGAGATGGCCCGCGAGGGGATGGGGCGGTTCGTGGACGTGCAGCGACAACATGGCGGGTGCCTCCTGCATGGGGCGGCTCGTGAATGAGGCTCATCGTTGAGCTGACCCGCGACAGTGTCAAGATGTATTCATATTTAATCTTCATTGGTAGGATGACCAGACCGGTGCGGTCACCTCCGCGCGACCGCGTCTCCGCGCTCTCAAGCACCAAGGGGGAGAACCCACATGGCGTCCTACACCGGTCGCGGCGTGCACGGGCAGGTCGTGCACGAACTCGGTGCCCGCATCGTGGGCGGCCGGCTGCCCGAGGGGGCGACGCTCGAAGTCCGGGCCGTCGGCGACGAACTGGGCGTCAGCATCACCGTCATGCGCGAGTCCCTGAAGGTCCTGGCCGGCAAGGGACTCGTCGACGCCCGGCAGAAGCGCGGCACCTTCGTCAGGCCGCGCGGCCACTGGAACCTCCTCGATCCCGACGTCATCCGCTGGCACACGGACGGCCGCAGCGGCGAACAACTGATGCGGAACCTCGCCGACGTGCGCTCGATCGTCGAGCCGGCCGCGGCGCAACGCGCCGCACTGCACCGCACGGAGGCCGACCTCGACGCCCTGGAGTCGGCCCTTGCGGCCATGGACGACGCCCACGCCGACTCCGCCGCCGCCGCGGAGGCCGACGCCTCCTTCCACCGCGCGTTGCTGGCCGCGACGGGCAACGAGCTGCTCGCCCGCATGGACCTGCTGCTGGAACCCGTCCTACGTGAGCGCGACCGCATGGTGCACTCCCACGCCGGCGCCCACGACCCCGTGCCCAGCCACCGCGCCGTCTTCGACGCGGTTCGCGACCAGGACCCCGCACGAGCCGAACTCGCCATGCACGGCCTTCTCGCCATGGCCGTACGCGACCTCGACGAGGTCGCCGGGTACGCCACCCGGCCGGACCACCGTGCGACGGGGCGTACCGCGGAACGGCCCGCCCGGGACGACGGCCCCCGGGACCCGAAAGCGCCGGGATCCGGCGCCGAACCGCGGTAGGGCGGACCGGCGTCCACGCCTTCGTCGATCACATCACCGTCTCCGCTCGCCGAGTGGTTCGGCATGGGCCTGCGCCCTCGGAGGGCCGGCCGCAGTTCGGCCCTCCGAGGGCTGGCCGCGCCCGCCGGATCAGACGGCGGGCAGCGGCTGTCTGTCGGCTAACCGCCCTGCTGGACCAGCGAGAGGGCATCCGGTCGTCGGGCCAGGCGGTGCTCATCAACCAGCGGCGTGCGGGCCGGGGGGAGGAACGTGCGCCGTTTCCTGCGCATGGAAACTCCTTCGTGGCCCGGCTCACGGCCTCCGGGCGGGCCGCTCAAGGTGTTCGCCGACGAGGGCGAGGCACTGGATGGCGGCCAGACCGAACTGCGCGCTGGCGTTCGCGGAGAAGTCCGCCTCGTCCACGGGATTGAGCACGGCCGGACCTTCGATGCGCTCCGACGTGAACGGGTGGTCTTCGGGGTAGCCCGCGTGCCCGGTGCGCAGCTCCTGCCAGGCACGCCGCGCGAGCCCCTCGTCCCCCAGCTGCTTCGCCGCGTACGCGGTGGCGCGCGCGTACGCCTGCCGCAGGTTGAGGTTGCCCCAGCCGGCCCCGGTGGCCGCGCGCTGCTCTTCTTCCGTGGCGTTGTAGAGCCGGCAGAAGGACACCCAGGCGTCCCTCACCTCGGGCTCGTCGACCAGGTCGATCAGCTCGGTCATGACCTCGATCAGCCCGAAGACGGAGCTGAGCGCCCCGATGGAGACGCTCTTCTCGTCCGGCCCGGAGAACGTGCCGTCGGACAGCCTGTAGGTGACATCCCCGCCCTGGACCCAGCCGTTGGGCAGGGCGGCGATCGTCCGGGCGCCGTTGATCAGCTTGGTGCGGGCGATCGGATCGCCGCCCCGCTCCCACTCGGTGAGCCACGCCGCCGCGAGCGCGCCCCAGTCGGTGGTGCTCCCGACCGGGAGCGCCTCGGGGTCGGGGTCGAGCGGACCGCCGTCGCGGATCTTGCGGAGCGGGTCGAGGACGAGGAAGCTGCGGTCGGAGTCGACCAGGTCGTGCATCAGGTCGCCGACGCGTTCGTCCGCGGTGAGGAAGTAGTAGAACCGCCGGTAGCCGGCGTTGCTGACACGGACCTGCTTGGCGCTGTCGGCCCAGTGCAGGATCCCGTGCCGGGTGCCGAGGCCCGCCCACTCGCCGAGGTGGTAGGCGTCGACCTCGCCGGTATGGCGCGTCATCGCCTCGGCGAAGCGGAACGCCTGTGCGTCGCCGGTGCGCAGGTAGTGGTACCACAGCCACAGATCCGTGGAGAGCTCGGAGTTGTCCCAGGCGTAGCCCCCGACGTCGTACCGCCACACGTGCCGGTCCGGGTCGTAGGTGTGCATGATGTCGCCGTAGTCCCAGAAGCCGTACCAGGAGCGCTGGTCGACCTGCTCCCGGTGGAAGCGGTGCATGGCGTCGAGCTTGTCCTCCAGCTCCGCCTTCGCCGGAGTCGAGCGGTCGACCGGTGTCCAGGAGCCGAACACTCCCGCGGCATGGTGGTGTTCGGGGTTCGCGACCAGCAGCGGCGGGGTCGCGTTCGCCGCGGCGAGCTCCGTGAAGCGCTCGGCGGTCGGTGTCGCCGCGAGCGCCCAGAAGGTCAGCTCGGTGGTGCGCGCGACGCCGTACGGGGTCCCGAAGCCCGGCTCGTAGTCCTCGTAGGTGATCGCCAGACCGCCCTCCAGCTGCTCCGCGTAAGTGTCCTGTCCGAGGCCATCGTGGTAGAAGCGCAGGTCCATGGCCTCCGCGCGCGGTGACCACATCCAGACGGCCGCCCGCGCCTCGTCGCCGGCGGCTCCCGTGATCTCCAGCTCGGTCGGGGGCAGCCGCCAGAAGTTGCGCATGCCGAAGGCCAGGCCGCCGGCGGGAGAGCCGACGTAGGCGAGTCCTTCCGCGCGCCGGCCGCCGTCGGCCCGGACCCACGAGCGGCCCTGCCCGGTGCGCTTGCGGATCTCGAATCCGTGGGCGTTGAGCTGGCCCAGGCTGTAGTCCCCGAAGGCGGGGATGTACCGCAGGCGGGAGGTGACCCGCTGGTCCCAGGTGGCCGTGCCGGGCGTCGCCCGTCCTTCGTACTGGGCCCGCCTGACCTCCGCTCCCGGGTCGCGGCGCAGCCCCGTGATCCCGCGTACCGCCTCGGCCAGCACGCCGTCGCCCTCGCCGGCGAAGCGGACGTGCCGGTCGTGCAGCGCGCCGCGCATCGGCACGGCGAAGTGCACGCCGAGGCCGTTGATGAAGTCCTCGTCCTCCTTCCCGTCGAAGACGAACGAGTGCACCACGCGGATGGCGTCCGACCCCGCGTACAGGTAGAACCGCACCACGAAGGGAAGCCAGCCGCGCCGGTCGTTCTCGTGCCTGCCCTCGGCCTTGATCACCGCGCGTACGGGGCCGTCCTGCTCGACGTGCACGGAGCGCACGACGCCGGTGAACGACTCGGACCTGACCACGGCGGCGCCGTCGGTGCCCGGCTGGTCCTGCCGGGAGGCGACGAGGCGTCCCTCCCGGGCGATGACCGCGCCGCCGCGCCGGATCGACGTGACGACCTGATCGCCCGTGCGCCCGAAGGCCACCTCGATCACGCCGGTGTCCACGGTGACCTCGGCGTTGCCGGTACGGACGGTCAGGGGTGTGCCGGGCGCGGCCGGGACGCCGGACCGCAGCCGGTACCGGGCGGCGCGCGGCGCGGCTCCACTGATCGCATGGGCCGTCCACTTCACGGAGCCGTCCGGCCACCGGCCGGTGGGCCAGCTCTGCACGGGGACCTGCTCCCCCGCCTCGGTGGCGAGCGAGAACTCCTGATCGGGCGCGAAGGCGCCGCGGGGCCACGACACTCCCCAGGTCGTGCCCGCGGCGAGCGCCGCCGGAGCCCCGCCTTCGAGCCACCGCAGGCCGACGGGGTCGTGCCCCGTCAGCCCGGGGAGCGCCGCCTGGCGAACGGGCTCGCCGTGGGCGCGGCCGCCCGCGGAGGACAGTGCGGCCGCGGCGGCCACACCGGCGGAGGAGGCCAGCACTGCACGTCGGCTCATGGGAACCACGGTGGTCAACTCCTTGGGAGTAGGCGTACGGTAAGCGCTTGCTCGAGGGCGGCGGCGAGTGCCGTGGCACGGGTGTGTGTTCCGGGAGGGGCGGGGGGTACGGAGACACGCGGGCCTGCGCGCACGCACAGGCCCGCGGTGCGCTCCGCTACCGGC
This sequence comes from Streptomyces synnematoformans, assembly GCF_039531005.1. NCBI lineage: Bacteria > Bacillati > Actinomycetota > Actinomycetes > Kitasatosporales > Streptomycetaceae > Streptomyces > Streptomyces synnematoformans. The sequence continues at coordinate 87 of NZ_BAAAPF010000103.1, read as the reverse complement.
CGGAGCCGCCGCCCGCGTAGCTGATGTCGGGGCGCGGGGGTTGTGTCATGCCGGCGCCGAGGAAGTAGTCGACGTGGTGGGATTGCA
>NZ_BAAAPF010000102.1:0-21636 GCF_039531005.1 Streptomyces synnematoformans | reverse complement strand
CCTGCCGTACCTCCTGCTGCTGCCCGCCCTGCTGCTGGAGCTGCTGATCCACCTGGTGCCGATGGCCGTCGGCGTGGTGATGAGCTTCAAGGAGCTGACCCAGCACTACATCCGCGACTGGGGTGCCGCGCCCTGGGCGGGCCTGGACAACTTCGAGGTCGCCGTCGACTTCGACGCCCCCGTGGGCGAGGCACTGCTGCGCTCGTTCCTCATCACCTGCGCGTTCACGGTGCTGGCGGTCGGGCTGTCGTGGCTGCTCGGCGTCACGGCGGCGATCCTGATGCAGGACCCCTTCCGCGGCCGCGGCCTGCTGCGCGCGCTCTTCCTCACCCCGTACGCGCTGCCCGTCTACACCGCCGTCATCACCTGGTCGTTCATGCTCCAGCGGGACAACGGCCTGGTGAACCACGTGCTCCACGACCAGCTGGGCCTGACGGGCCAGCCGACGTTCTGGCTGATCGGCGACAACGCGTTCGTCTCGCTGGTCGTCGTCTCGGTCTGGCGCACCTGGCCGTTCGCCTTCCTGGTGATCACCGCCGCGCTGCAGAACATCCCGCGGGAAGTGTACGAGGCCTCCGCGATCGACGGCGCCGGGATCTGGCAGCAGGTCCGCCGGATCACGCTGCCGTCGCTGCGGCCGGTCAACCAGGTGCTGGTGCTCGTGCTGTTCCTGTGGACCTTCAACGACTTCAACGTGCCGTACATCCTCTTCGGCAAGTCGGCGCCGGAGTCGGCGGACATCATCTCCCTCCACATCTACCAGTCGTCCTTCGTCACCTGGAACTTCGGCGCCGGCTCGGCGATGTCCGTGCTGCTGCTGCTCTTCCTGCTGGTCGTCACGGCCGGCTATCTGCTGCTCACCTCCCGGGGAAGGAAGGCGGCCAGTGCGTAGCTCCCCCACCGCGCCGCCGCGGTCGTTCGTCTGGACCCGGCGCATCGTGCTCACGCTGCTGACGGCCTTCGCCGTCACCCCCGTGTACGTGATGCTCAGCAGCTCGCTGAAGCCCCTGGAGGACGTGACGGGAGCGTTCCAGTGGATCCCCAGCGGGCTGACCGTACGGCCGTACCTCGACATCTGGGACACGGTGCCGCTGGCCCGCTACTTCTTGAACTCACTGATCGTGGCGGGCGCCGCGACCGGCTGCTCGGTCGTCGTCGCGGTCTTCGCCGCGTACGCGGTCAGCCGCTACCGCTTCCGCGGCAGGCGGATCTTCACGGTCACGGTACTGTCCACCCAGATGTTCCCCGGCATCCTCTTCCTGCTGCCGCTGTTCCTGATCTTCGTCAACATCGGGAACACCACCGGGATCGCCCTCTACGGCTCCCGCGGCGGGCTGATCCTCACGTACATGACCTTCACCCTGCCCTTCTCGATCTGGATGCTGGTCGGCTACCTCGACTCCATCCCCCGCGACCTGGACGAGGCGGCGCTCGTAGACGGCTGCGGGCCGCTGAAGGCGCTCTTCCGCGTCGTGGTGCCCGCCGCGGTCCCCGGGATCGTCGCCGTCGCCATCTACTCCTTCATGACCGCCTGGGGCGAGGTGCTCTTCGCCTCGGTCATGACCAACGACGTCACCCGGACCCTCTCCGTCGGGCTGCAGGGCTACGCCACCCAGACCGAGGTGTACTGGAACCAGGTCATGGCCGCCTCCCTCGTCGTCAGCCTCCCCGTCGTCGCCGGCTTCCTGCTGCTCCAGCGCTACCTCGTCGCCGGGCTGACCGCCGGAGCCGTCAAGTGACCCCGCCCGAAAGGACCCCCGTGACCGACCTGCACCTCGACCGCCTCCCGTCCGACTTCGTGTGGGGCACGGCCACCGCGGCGTACCAGATCGAGGGCGCCGTCCGCGAGGACGGCCGCGCCCCGTCCATCTGGGACACGTTCTCGCACACGCCCGGCATGGTCGCGGGCGGCGACACCGGCGACGTCGCCTGCGACCACTACCACCGCTGGCCGGAGGACATCGCGCTGATGCGCCGGCTGGGCACCGGGGCGTACCGCTACTCGATCGCCTGGCCGCGCGTCGTCCCGGGCGGCGACGGGCCCGTCAACGAGCCCGGGCTCGCCTTCTACGACCGGCTCACCGACGCCCTCCTCGAAGCCGGCATCACACCGTTCCCCACGCTCTACCACTGGGACCTGCCGCAGGCGCTGCAGGACCGCGGCGGCTGGGCGGAGCGCGCGACCGCCGAGGCGTTCGCGGCGTACGCGGACGCGGTGGCCCGCCGGCTCGGCGACCGGATCACCCACTGGGCCACGCTCAACGAGCCGCTCTGCTCGGCCTGGATCGGGCACCTGGAGGGCCGGATGGCCCCCGGGCTCACCGACCTGACGGCGGCGGTACGGGCCTCGTACCACCTGCACCTCGGCCACGGCCTGGCGGTCCAGGCGCTGCGCGCCGCCGTGCCCGACGCCCGGATCGGCCTGGTCAACAACCTCACGCACTGCGAGCCGGCCTCCGACCGGGACGAGGACGTGGCCGCCGCCGCCCGCGCCGACGGCCACACCAACCGCTGGTGGATGGACCCCGTCCACGGCCGCGGCTACCCGGAGGACATGCGCCGGCTGTACGGCGTGGACCTGCCCGAGCGCCCCGGCGACCTGGAGACCATCGCCGCGCCGCTGGACTGGCTGGGCCTGAACTACTACTTCCGCAACGTCGTCGCCGACGACCCGGACGGCCCGCTGCCGTACGCGCGCCAGGTCGACCTGCCCGGCGTGCGGCGCACCGCCATGGGCTGGGAGGTGCACGCCGAGGGGCTGACCAGAACGCTGGAGCGGATGGCCGACGACTACCGGGTGCGCTGCCTGTACGTCACCGAGAACGGCGCCGCCTACCCCGACGCGGTCGGGCCCGACGGCCGGATCGACGACCCGGAGCGCACCCGCTATCTGGAGGAGCACGTCGCGGCCTGCGCCGAGGCGGTGCGCCGGGGGGTGCCGCTGGCGGGCTACTTCGCGTGGTCGCTGCTGGACAACTTCGAGTGGGCGTACGGCTACGACAAGCGCTTCGGCCTCGTCCACGTCGACTACGCCACCCAGCAGCGCACCGTCAAGGGCAGCGGCCGGCGCTACGCCGACCTGATCCGCGGTCACCGCGCGGCGTCCCGGCGCGCGGCCTAGCCCGTACGCCCACCGCACCACGCTCCGCCCGGGCCCGCCGCCGCGTCCTTGCCCCTCCCCCCACCACGACGGCGCGCCCGGGCGGTCACCGACGTCCGCGGTTCATCCACATCCCCCGCACCGAAGGAGCCGCCCGACTTCCTGCGCGTCCTCGACGGCAGGCTGGCCGGCGCCCGGCGCGTCGCCGACGTACGAGCTGCCGCCGGGCGCGGTCGCCACCGTCACCCGGCCCGGGGCGCCCGGGGCCTGGCCTCCGGCTCCCGGTCCCGCCGCCCGCCTCCGCCACCGGGCGGGTGCGGGGCCGGGGCTGCCGTGGGGGCCGGGGCCGCCGCCGTGGCGGCGCGCAGGCCCGGCGCCAGGGCGAGCGTGACGGCGGCCGACGCCGCCCCCATCGCGGTCATCGCCGTTGCCGGCGAGGTCAGCTCCGCGACCCCCCCGGCGAGGGCGGCGGCCACGCCCTGCATCGTGAGCATGCCGGCGGTGTGCAGCCCGAGGGCCTGGCCGCTCAGCTCGTCCGGGGTGTGCGCCATGAGCCGTTCCTGCTGGACGAGGCTGGCGGCGAACCCGGCCGAGGCGACGGTGACGGCGACCGCGGCGACCGCGGTCGGCGGCCGCAGCACGAAGACCAGGTACGGCACGGCCAGCAGCATCAGCAGCGGCACCCCGAGCCGGGCCCGCCACCGGGCCGGCACGAACCGGCCCGCCAGCACGTCGCCCGCGAGCATGCCCAGCGCGGCGAGGGCGAGCAGCAGGCCGGCGCGGCCCGGGTCGTACGGCACGAACTGCGACTCGGCGCCGACGACGAGTCCGTTGGGCAGCCACAGCGCCAGGTAGAGGGTGCGGCGGTGCCGCGAGGACCAGAGCAGCGCGTTGACCCGCCAGGTCTCCGCGACCGAGGGCCGGCCGGCCAGCCGCGGCGCACGGGCGCCGAGCCCGGCGCGGGCGACGGCGGCGCCGACGAGGAACGCCCCGGCGGCGACGAGGAGCGTGCCGCGCGGGGACAGGGTGCTCACCAGCACGCCGCCGACGGCGAAGCCGGTGATCTGCATGGCGCCGGCGGACATGTTGACCACCGACCTGCCGAGCAGGTAGCCGTCGCGCGGCAGGATCTCGTTGAGCAGCCCGTACCGCACCCCGCCGCCGACCGAGGCGAGCAGCCCGAGGCAGAGCAGGATCGCGAACGCGCCCCACACCGGCATGCCCGGGGTGGCCTGTACGGCGGTCGCGGCCGCGTAGACGAGGGCGAGCGCGGCCATCGCGGCGCGCGGCGGCAGCCGGTCGGCGGCGGAGAGCAGCAGGGTCGCGCCGAGCACCTGGGCCAGCGAGGGGCCGAACATGGCGAGGGCGGACAGCAGCGGGGAGCCGGTCTCCTCGTAGATGTGCGTACCGAGGGCCAGGCCGCTGATCGTCAGCCCGGCGATCTGGAGGGAGGAGGCGGCGAAGAGGGGCGTGAACTCCGGGGTGCGGAACAGTTCGCGGTACGTGCGCATGCCGGGCAGCCTGCGGGAGGCGGCCGCGGCGCGGTTAGAGTTTCGCCGGGAGGCGAAAGCAATGGGGTGGTGGCAGGTCGACGCGGACACGCTGGCGGACAGCCGGTTCGTCGTCTCGCCGTACGCCGAAGCCCTCGCCTGCCTGAAGACGCTGGCGCGGGGCGCGGCCGGACACCCCGGCGAACGCGCCTGGCTCGACGCGCACCTGCCGGCCTACCGCGCGCGGCTCGCCGCCGACCCGGTGGCCGGCGAGCTGGTCGCGGCGGGGCTGCTGCGGCCGTGGAACGCGGACTTCCTCACCCCGACGCCCACGGGCGCCCCCGGGGTGTCGTTCGAGGAGGAGCTGCGGGCGGTACGGGCCACGCCCGCGGACGCCGCCCGCGCCGACGTCGCCGTGAGCCTCGGCGGCCGGCTGCCCGAGCGGCTGCGCCGGGACGACCTGCCGCACCTGGCCGCGGAGTTGCTGGCGTGGGTGTGGCGGGAGACCGTGCTGCCGGACTGGCCGCGGCGCCGGCGCGTCATCGAGGCGGACATCGTCGCGCGCACCGCGCAGGTGGGGCAGGGCGGCTGGGCGTCCGCGCTGGACACGCTGCGGCCGGGAACGCGGTGGCTGGGCGCGAGCCGGCTGCAGATCAACGTGCGCGACTACCCGCCGCGGGACGTCTCCGGCGCCCGGCTGCTGTTCGTACCGGTCGTGCCGCGCACCGGCTGGGTCTCCTGGCATCTCCCGCAGCAGCGCTACGCGCTCGTCTACCCCTGCGCCGGCGTGCTCGCCGAGACCGGCTCCGCCGCGCCGCCGGAGTCGCTGGGCCGCCTGCTCGGCCCGGCCCGCGCGAGGGTCCTCGCCCTGCTCGACACGCCGAAGAGCACCACGCAGCTGGTGGCGCTCACCGGGCAGGGCCTGGGCTCGGTGGGGCGGCATCTGAAGGTGCTGCTCGACGCCCGGTTGGTGGTGCGCAGGCGGGCGGGCCGGTCGGTGCTCTACTACCGCACGGCGGCGGGCGAGGTGCTGGTGGCGGCGCAGCGGGCCGGGTGAGGCGGCGCCGGGCGGCGGGAGGCGCCGTGCCGGGGTTGTTGACGGGGCCGGGAGGCGGTGGGACGCTCTGTCCGCGAGGTCGTGAAATCGATTTCTTTGATCTCCGGGAGGGCCCATGGGCAGTCATCGCGAGGCCGGACGAGGGCGTGGCGCGCCGATGAGCAGGGCGCGGTTCCTGAGAGCGGCGGCCGGTGCCGCGGCCGGCGGCGGGGTGCTGCTGGGCACCGGGCAGGCCGCGGCGGGAGCGCCGCGCGACACGGCGGTGCCGCCGCGCAGCGGTGCCGGCGCCGGGCGCGGGGCGCGGGCACCGGAGGTGACGAAGATCCGGGACCTCACCGGGCCCGGGATCACCACCGCGTACCGTATGGAGGCCACCGACCTGGGCATCCCGGTGCGCACCCCGGACGGCCGGATGCTCTTCGTCTTCGGCGACACCTTCGAGCAGGCGCGCGTCGGCGGCGGCTGGTGGCGCTCACCCGTCGCGCTGTACTCCACCACCCGGGACCTCGACGCCGGCGTCACCTGGTCCGGCGCGGTGGGCGGCGCCGCGGCACGGCAGCTGTGGGCGTACGAGCACGACAACCCCGTCTTCTCCACCGTCCTGCCGTCCGACGTGATCACCGTCGGCTCGACGATGTACCTGCACGCCATGGTCAACAAGGGCCTCGGCAACGTCGTCTGGACGGAGATCTGGCGCTCCGACGACAGCGGCGCCACGTGGGTGCACACCGGCGCGAAGTTCGCCCCCGACCTGCACGGCGGGCTGTTCCAGCTGCTCACCTGGGCGGAGGGGAACGACGGCTTCGTGTACGTGTTCTCCACGGAGTTCACCCGCAGCAAGCCGATGATCCTCCAGCGGGTGCCCGCGACCCGGATCGCCGACCCCGGCGCGTACGAGCCGTGGGGCTACCGCAACGGCGCCTGGGCCTGGGGCAACCCGCCGACGCCGGTGCTGGAGGGGCGCTTCGGCGAGATGTGCCTGCGGCCGATGGCGGGCAGGTGGATCCTCACCTGGTTCAACGAGGCCGACTACCGCATCGACGGCATCCTCATGGACACCCCCACGTCCAACATGTACGAGGCGCACCGCCGGACGCTGGTCTGGGGCGGCGAGTGGGGCAACGAGGACGACTCCCACGTGGCGCAGCTCTACGGCGGCTACGTCATCCCCGGCTCGACGCCGGACAACCTGCACCTCGCGGTGAGCCAGTGGAACACCGCTGAGGGCTGGCCCTACCGCGTCATGCAGCACCGGGTGCGGGGGTTCGCCTAGTGGCGCAACAGCCAGCGCTCCGCCCGCCCGCGGCGGTCCTGCGTCGGCACCGGCCGCCGGCCGGCCGCGAGCTCCCGGCGGTCCAGCCACACCCGGGCGAGCCGGTACGCCCGCGGCAGACCGCGGACCCGGCGCCCGAGGGCGATGCGCGCGTACGGCTCCGGAGTGCGCACGGCGCGGCGCAGCGGGACCGGGAGGGCGCCGACTGCGTACTGCGGCTGGAGGTGCCGCGACCCTTCGCGGGCAGCCGCCCGTGCTCCTTCTCGACCGCCTTACGCCACAGCATGGGGACCTCCCTCAAGACCGCCGGCGCACTCCCGCTCGGTGACCATCCGGATCGGCGTCTCCTCGGACAAGGAGACGGCTTGCCCTTGAGCACGCCGGCGGCGCGGGCCGCCGCGCCCGATGGGGGGGGCACGACCGGGGCCTTCGCGCGTCAGGTCCGCTCGCGCAGCTCTTCCAGCCGCCGGCGGTACAGCGGGCCTGCGACGTGTGCGGCCCGCGCTTCGCTGGGGGCGGAGGTCTCGATGAGGTGGTGCGCCCGCGCCTTCAGCTCGGCGGCCCAGGCGAGGACGTGTTGCTGTGGGCCCCGGCCGCACTCGTCGGGCTCCCCAGGCAGGCACAGCGGGAGGTCGTCACCGAGCTTGTTCGCGGCGTGCCGGGTGTAGCCGGCGATCTGCGCCCACTCCTCGTCCGACCGGACCGGCGCGCCGGCGTCGGGGTCCGTCGGGCCGTCGTAGTCGTCGCCGTGGTCCGTCATCGCGTGCTCCTGCCAATGCGTGGTCATCCCGGCGAGCCGATGCTATCCGTGGCCCGCGGATCGCAGTGCCCGACGGAGGGGACGCACGGCCCGCAGGGGCCGCACATGGGAAGGAACTGCGGAGGCGTGCACGATGCTGCGCCGGCGCCGTGGGCGTCCCGGATCTCGCGGCCGATGGCGGCCATGCGCGGGCCGGTCCAGATGTCGGCCAGCGCGGTGCGCCTGACGTTGCCGCCGATGAACTGGACGTCGAGCGCGCCGATCTCGGCGAGCTGCCGGATCGTGCGCTCCCAGTCCGGCACCGTCATCGTGCCGTGTGTGCCCTGCGGGCCGCTGTCCGCGTAGCAGTGGCCGCACGACTCGTTGCAGCGGCCGGTGACCTCTAACCAGGCGAACCTGAGAGGGACAGTGTGCATGGCGGACTCCTTAGACGTGGCCGGTCTCGGACGCGACGAGCACCGCCAGGGCGGCGAGGACGGACAGCGCGAGGAACGCGGCGGTGGCCGCTTGGGCGGCTTCACGGCGGCTGCGCGCCTGTGCGGTTCGGGGGTTCATCTGTGGCTCCTCTCGGGGCCCGCCCCGGACCGCCCGGGGCGGTGGTGCGCGCCCCGCCCGCCTGGCACCTCGACAAGTGGGCGGAGCGCCTTTCCCGGCTGGCCGTGAGCAGCGGCGGCCGACCGGGGGCCTCCTCCTGGCCCGGGTTGACAAGCCGGCGGTCAGGAGCGGGGATTCAGCGGTGCGCTGGGGGTGTCGGCGGATGAGGACGAAGCAGTCGGTGGCCGCCGAGTGGTCGCTGCGGTTGCGTGCGGCCCGGCGTTCCGGTCGAGCTGGCTGCACGTCTCGCAGCCGGGGGAGGGCTGGGCTTCCTTGCCGTCGCGGATGGGGAGGTCAACGGGCGGTGAGAGGTAGGTGCGGCGTGCGGGGGCGGTCACCGTGTGGCTCCTCGCCAGGTGAGGACTGCCGTTCGCCGCGCTGCAGCCCGCCGCTCGTCGTCGGTCGCGGGCCGGACCGCGGGGAGCGGCGCGATCCACGGACGCCCGCCGCGTGGCGGGCGGAGCCGGGCGTACTCGTCGAGCACGCGGACCACGCGCCCGAGCCTGCCGGTCCTGCGGTCGATCAACAGATCGCCCGCCGCCGGCGGTGCAGGCCGCCCGTCGCCGCGCATGTTCACCGCCCCCCGCGGCAGCGCGGACACTCGCACGGCGGATAGGCGCCATTGAGTAGAGGAGGCTCGCAGTCGCGGGAGTAGAACCGCTTCACGGGCCCCCAGCTGCGCCCGCCGTCGCGGGACACGCGCAGCGTCAGCCGGGGAGATTCGAGCTGCGGGGTCAGCCAGGTACTGATACGTTCTGCCACCCGGACAGAATGACGCCGAAACGTCGCCATCCGCGGCGTCGTCGCAGGCGACATTCCGACGACACGGACGGCGTCATTTAGGTGTCGTTCCTGAAGGACCATGGCTACGGTGATTGGTATGGCTACACCCAACAGCGCGCTACAGGCCGCTCGGCTGTCGCTGCAGATGTCACAGGACGACCTGGCCCGTGCCATACGCACGGCAGGCGAACGCATCGGCCGGCCAAACAGCGCGAACAAACGCCTGATCCAGCGCTGGGAGGCGGGCACCGTCACCGCACCCCACCCGGCCTACGCCCGCGCGCTAGAGGCCGTGACGGGCCTGCCAGTGGCCGCACTCGGCTTCACCGTCCCCCAGGCCCGCGTCGCCGACGACGGGCACGGCGGCCACGACCTCGAAGACTCACCCACCGGCATCCCAACCGGGAGCGGGGCCACTGCACCGCGAACGGCCCCGGCGACAAGCTACGCCGGTATCTGGCTAAGCCGGTACGAGTTCTTCTCCTCCGGCCGCGGGGAGTCGTTCACCGGCGGTCACTTCGTGGTGCTCGTCCAGCACGGCAACGTCCTCACCGGCCGCAGCCTGCCGAACGCCTCTCTGAACCCCGAGTCGCCGCTGACGCTGGACCTCACGGTCGACGGCAGCGTCGTCACCGGCACGTGGACAGAGCAGACTGCCTCGGACGGCTACTACCGCGGCGCCCGCTATCACGGCGCGCTGCAACTGCTCGTCGAACCCACCGGCCGCCGCATGGCCGGCAAGTGGGTCGGCTTCGGCAAGGAGATGGACGTCAACACCGGCCCGTGGGAACTGATCTTTCAGGACGCCTCGACGACGAAGGCTGTCATCGACAGCTACAGCCAGCCGCCAGAGATGTAAGCGTCACCATGTCCTGGCATGACGCATCGCCCCCTGCCCCGGCCACGTGGCCAGGACAGGGGGCATCGTGCTGTTACCGCGGGCTCGTACTCGACGATCAGGTCCGGGCACTTCGCGGCGCGGTCGATGAGCGCGTCCCGCTCCCTCTCGTCGATGGACGAACGGCTGCCTGATCAGTCTGTCGCCGTGGTAGACGATGATGGCGTCGATCTCGTCGGCGTCGATCGCCCTCAACATCCGGTCCCACGCGGGGCGCTTTCGGTCCCACTGCCCCGTGCTTCGGCAACGCGCCGTCCTACGAGGGCTCTCACCTCGGCGGGGCCTCGGTGGCCGGCGGGTCGAGGGGCGGGCTCGTCGCGGCGACCTCGGCGGCCGTGCGGAGGAACGCGGCGAGGGCACGGTCGCGGCGCTCCTCGGGCCAGACGGCGAGCACGGTCGTCCGGCGGCCGTGGACGGGTACGGCGACCAGGCGCCGGCCGAGGTGACGTGCGACCGACTCGGGCAGGACGGCGGCCATGCGGCCGAGAGCGATCAGCTCGGCCACCTGGCCGGTGTCCGTGATGACGGGTCCGCTGCCCGGCGCGTCCGCGGTCCAGCGCGGAAAGGTCTCACCGGCCAGGTCGGCCATGCGCAGCGACGCGCTCCCGGCCAGCCGGTGGTCCGGCGCCAGCACCACGAGTTCGCGTTCGGTCAGCAGTTCCTCGCTGGCCAGGCCGCCCAGGTCGGCCTGCGGCAGCCGTACGAACGCGACGTCCGCGGCGCCGTCACGCAGCAGGGCCTTCTCCTGGCCGATGCCGCAGACCGTCACCTCGACGTCGATCGCGTCGGGGTGGGCGGCGAACCGCGACAGGACAGGTTCAAGCAGGCCGGCGTCGCCGCCGGGTTTCGTCACGACCGTCAGCTTCCGCGGCGCCCGCCCGGCGCGCCGGGCCAGGTGTTCCGCCCGCTCCAGGGCGGTGAGCGCCTCACGGCCCGCACGCAGCAGGATCTCGCCGGCCCGGGTGAGCGCTATGTGGCGGCTGGTGCGCTCCAGCAGTTGGACGCCCAGCCGCCGTTCCAGCCGGCGGATCGCCCGGGACAGCGGAGGTTGGGCGATACCGAGCCGAGCTGCGGCCCGGGTGAAGTTCCGTTCCTCGGCCACCGCGACGAAGTAGGCCAGCTCCCGGGAGTCCATACCCTCAGGGTATGGCCGGGGGCTCCGATCGGTCTTGGTGTCACCGGCGGGCGGCTGCTGGACTGGAGCCATGACAGACACCGGCGAGTCGCCGTCCAGCGTGGACCGTATGCGGTTCTTCGTCGAGCAGGTGCAGCACGGAGGGCGGCTCGAACTGATCGACACGCTCGTGCATCCCGACTACCGCAACCACACGACCGAACCGGGGCAGGCAGCCGACCGGGAAGGGGTCCGAGCCACCATGGCCGCGATGCACGCGGCCTTCTCCGATCTCACCGTGGACATCCTGCACTGTGTGGGCGACGGGGATCTCGTGGCCACCCACAAGGTGTTCCGCGGCAGGCACACCGGCCCGTGGTTCGACGTCGCCCCGTCCGGCAACCAGGTCGGGTTCCGCGTGATGGACCTGGTCCGCTACCGGGACGGGCAGCTGGCCGAACACTGGGCCGTCGCCGACGCCCTGACCCTGCTGCGCCAGACGGGCGCCCTGGCATGAACGCCGCCCAGGGTGCCAGCGCTTCCGGACGCAGGCGGCGCTGCCGCGTCATGCAGCACCGGGTGCGGAGGCTCGCGCGGCGGGCGGGTGCGGGCTGCGGCCGCCGCGTCCGGTGACGACCGTCGCCACCAGGTCCGGGCACGTCGCGGTGTGCGCCGTCAGCCCGGCGGCGGCGACCGCCGCGCGGGTGCCGGGCTCCTGGCGGGCGCTCGTCTCCACCAGCAGCACCCCGCCGGGCGACAGCCACCGCGGGGCCTCCGCGATCACGCGGCGCTGGACGCCGAGCCCGTCGGCGCCGCCGTCGAGCGCGGTCAGCGGCTCGTGGTCGCGGGCCTCCGGCGGCAGGAACGGGATCTCGGCGGTGGGCACGTACGGGGCGTTGGCGACGAGTACGTCCACGCGGCCGCGGAGTGCGGCGGGCAGCGCGGCGTACAGGTCGCCCTCGTAGACCGCGCCGCCGGCCGGCTCGACGTTGCGCCGGGCGCAGCGGCCCGCCGCGGGGTCGACGTCGGCGGCGTACAGCTCGGCGGCCGGTACGGCGGCGGCGACCGCGGCGCCGACGGCGCCGGAGCCGCAGCACAGGTCGAGGACGACGAGGCGGCGGGCGGTCGCGGCTGCGGCGGCCTCGCCGGCTGCCCGGGCCGCCGCGGCGGCCTCGCGGACCAGGAACTCGCTCCGCCTGCGCGGGACGAACACGCCCGGCTCCACCGCGATCTGCAGCCCGCAGAACTCGGCCCGGCCGAGCACCTGCTCCAGCGGCCGGCCGGCGACGCGGCGGTCCGTGAGCCGGTCCAGCTCGGCCGGTCCCGAGGCGGCGGCGAGGAGGAGGCGGGCCTCGTCCTCGGCGAAGACGCAGCCGGCGGCGCGGAGGCGGGAGACGAGGTGGGCGGGGGGCGGGGCGTCCTGCGGTGGGGTGCCGGGCGGTGCGGCGGCCTGCGGTGGGGCGGCCTGCGGTGGGGCGGTCCGTCGTACGGCGGTCTGCGGTGGACCGTCCTGCGGTCGGTTGTCGGGCACGTACCCGTTCTACCTCGTGGCCCGTACGCCCCGCCCGCCCTTATTTCGCGTCCGCATAGCACTCCACCACCGCCGTCGTGAACGAGAACACCACCGGCGTCGCCCCGAACACGACCTCCCCCGCCCGCGCCGACGCCGCCGCCAGCGCCTTCTCCACCGCCGGGGCCTCCTCCGCCGGGCAGTGCACGATCACCTCGTCATGCTGGAAGAACACCAGCTCCGCCCGCAGCCCCGCCAGCTCCTGGCGCAGCGCGGCCAGCAGACACAGCGCCCACTCCGCCGCGCTGGCCTGCACCACGAAGTTGCGCGCGAACCGGCCGCGCGCCCGCGCGGCGGCGCCCCCGCGCGCCGGTGCCCCGCCCCCGCCGTCCTCCTGCGGCAGCCCCGCCTCGCCGTCGTCGGCCGCGTCCGACGGCGCGCACGTACGGCCCAGGTGGCTGCGCACCAGACGGCCCTCCTCGCCGGCGCGGGCGGCCTCGTCCACGTACGCCACGGCGGCGGGGAAACGGCGGCGCAGATCCGCGAGGTACGTCAGCGCGTCGCCGGAGGTCTGCCCGTAGATCGCGCCCAGCAGCGCGAGCTTGGCCTCGGCGCGCCCGCCCGCGAACGCGCGGTCGGCCAGCGCCGCGTACAGGTCCCGGGTGCCGTCGGCCGCCGCCATCAGCCCCGGGTCGCCCGACACGGCGGCCAGCACCCGCGGCTCCAGCTGGTCGGCGTCGGCGACCACCAGCCGCCAGCCCGCGTCGGCGACCACCGCCCGGCGCACCACACGCGGGATCTGGAGCGCGCCGCCGCCGTGCGTGGTCCAGCGGCCGGACATGGCGCCGCCCGGCAGGTACTCGGGTCGGAACCGGCCGCCGTGCACCCAGGTCTGCAGCCAGGACCAGCCGTGGGCGGTGTGCAGCCGGTACAGCCTCTTGTACTCCAGCAGCGGGGCGACGGCGGGGTGGTCGATACCGCGCAGCTCCCACTTGCGGGTGGACGTGACACGGACACCGGCCCTGCGGAACGCGCGGACCACCTCGGCGGGCAGGTCCGGGCGGACCCGCTCGCCGAACGCCCGGGACACCTCCTCGGCCAGCTCGGCGAGGCGGGGCGGCTCCAGACCGCCGGGATAGCGGCCGCCGAGCAGCTCGGTGAGCAGGGCGTCGTGGACGTCGGCGCGCCACGGGAGGCCGGCGCGGTGCATCTCGGCGGCGACGAGCAGGCCAGCGGACTCGGCGGCGACGAGGAGCCGCAGGCGGTGGGGGTGGGCGGTGGCGGCGATACGTTCCTGCTGTGCGGCGTGGACGGCGAGGAGGGCGTGCAGCGGGTCGGTGCCGTCGGGGAGCGGGGCGGCGGCGGGGGCGGCGTCGAAGAGGGTGGGCGCGGGCTCGCCGGCGAACGGGCGGGGCGGGCGGTCCGCGGGCACGGGGTGCCCGCGGAGGCGGGCCCAGGCGGCGGCGAGGGAGCGGGGCAGGCCCCACAGCCCCTCGTGGCCGAGGAGGATGGCCTCGGCGGCCTCGATGTCGTGGCAGCGGGGGACGGTGAGGCCGGCGTCGAGGAGACGGGGGTAGAACTCGGCGGTGGCGGGCCAGATCCAGCGGTCGGCGGTGGGGTGGTGGCGGAGGGCGTCGGCGGGGTGGGGGTGGGTTTCGGCGGGGGCGGCGGGGTGGCCGTCGGGGGTGACCGGGCATACGGTGACGCCGTTGTGGGGTCCGTCGGCCATGGCCCATCGCATGGGGCCGAGTCTGGCACCGGCCGCCGACACCGGGGTCGGTGGCGGGGGGGTGTTCCCCAATCCCGCCCCTTCCCGGAACCGGGGCCGCGCCCCGGACCCCGCACCGCACCTCCGGCGCGGACAGAGACCCGCGGGGGCTACGCCCGCGCACCCCCCGGGGGCTGCGCCCCTGCGACCCCGCAGGCAGCCGTGCGCGTCTCCGGCGTGGGGGCGGGCTCGCCCTCAGTCGTTCCGCCACACCCGTCTGCGGCCGTCCCCCATCGACGGCTTCGTCGCCTCCCACACCCGCCGCCACTCCGCCACCGGCTTGCCCTGCTCGACCGGTGTCGACGTCAGCGGCAGCGCCGTCGTGCGGCCCTCCGGCAGCGCGAGGCGGCCCTCGTGGGCGGCGCGGAGCGACTGGTACCAGCCGAGGTCCTCCTCGGACCACAGGGCGGCGATGTGGCGGAGCATCCGGGTGCGGAAGTCCGTGATCGACTCGTCCTCCTGCGGGGGCAGGGGGCGGCCGAAGCGGACCACGAGGCGGGTGCCCGTGCGGGTCGGCAGGGCCTTGCCGCGCGGCATCGCCGCGAACGTGCCGCGGACCGCGACCGGGACGACCGGGATGCCCATGCTCACGCACAGCCTCGACGCGCCCATCTTGAACGAGCTCATCCAGCCGTCGTGCGACCGCGTCCCCTCCGGGTACAGCAGCAGGCTCCAGCCGTCGTCGATCAGCTCGGCCGGCAGCGACACCCCGCTGCGGCGCGAGCCGTAGCGGTCCACGGGGAAGGCGTTGAACATCAGCGCGGTCGTCACGCTGACCGCCGTGGAGGTGAAGAAGTAGTCCGCCGCCGCGCCGACCGCCGTGCGGTCGGCGATGCGGCGGGGCAGGGAGCCGAGGATCAGCGGGGTGTCGAGGTGGCTGGAGTGGTTGGCCACGAAGATCGCCGGGCCGCGCAGCGACTCCAGCAGGTCCAGGCCCTCGACTTGCGGCCGCGTCTTGGCCCAGGCGTACTGCTTGAGCACCCCGCGCTGGAGCACGTTGCGCACGGCGCGCGCCGCGGGCGTACGCGCCCACGCGGTGGGGAAGGTCTTCTGCTCCGCCTTCCCCGCCCCGTAGCCCGCCGCGCCGCCGCCCGGTGTGCGGTAGCCGCGGGGGGCCAGGGCGCGGCCGCGCCAGTCGCGGCCCGACCGCAGCATCGCGAGGTCGCCGCGCAGGCTGCCCCTGCCGCCCTTCCGCGGGGTCTTCGCGCCGCTCATCGGACCGATGCCAGGGTCAGCGGGGGCATGTGCTGGTACGTGATCGAGGGGCTGGTGCCCACCGTCTGCGACGCCAGCTGCAGCGCGTCGTTCAGCGTCGAGGCCGACTGCACGCCGAGCCGGGCCGCGGCGCTGCGGTCGGCGCCGACGAAGATGACCTGGCCCAGGTGCTGCATCGCGTGCGCGCCCCAGTACCACATGTAGAAGGGGTGCACGCCGTGGTAGGCGTAGCTCTTCCGGTAGAGGTGGGTGTACCAGGGGTCGGTGGCGAACTGCTTCTCGAACTTGGCCTCGATGACCGCCGGGTCGGTGGTCTCGGCCAGCACCTCTTCGTAGAAGTCGATGTAGCTGGGGTGGTGGACGGGGTGGAACTCGTTCGGCATCGGGTGGTAGAAGATCCCGACGCCGCCCTCCCGCACGATCGGCTGGTTCAGATAGAGGTTGAAGAAGTAGCCCAGGCCCAGGCACATCGTCAGGATCGGGTTCATCACCGAGTTGACGTTGTACGGGCAGATGTACGGCAGCCCGTAGACGGCGACGTCGGCCTGTCCCTGCACCTCGGTGAGCTGCTGGCGGTGCACGTTCCGCAGGGTGATCGGGTGCACCTCGCTGGGCGCGCCGGCGTTGACGCCGGTGACCCCGTACGGCGCCTCCGTGCGGTGCCACAGCCGGCGCCGCATCGACGGCGTCATCAGTGAGTTGCCGCGCCGGGAGGCGAGGTAGGCGGCCTGGTCGCCGTAGTTCCACTCCCACTCGCGCTTGTTGAGGAAGCGGGTGGCGGCCGGGAAGGTGTCGTTGTTCAGCGTCGTCTCGACGGTGAACACCTTGACCTGGCCGCCGATCAGGTCCTGCATGCGGTTGTACGAGTGGTGCATGGCCGACTTCGGCGGGTCGTTGAACGACCGGGAGTGCCGCAGCGTGTGCACGTTGTGGTGGTGGCGGATGCTGCGGTAGCTGGCGAGGCCCACCGACACCGACTTGGGTCCGCCGCTCATCGCCGTCGAGGTGATGTTGACGTAGACGACGAGGTCGCTTTCGGCCGCCCGCCGGTTGATCTCGACCTCCTCGCCCTCCGCCGTGTCGCCGAGGTGGACGAGGTTGTCGCGGTCCTCCGCGTCGTGGTTGGTGAGGTGCTGCGGGAAGAACGACCGGAACACCCGGTCGCCCACCACGTGCTGCAGCTCCGCCGGGGTCATGCGCCGGTGCAGGGCGTTGGCGGCGATCAGCTCGACGTCGTCCACGCCCTTGGCCGCCGCCATCTCCAGCACCTGCTCGATGATGCGCTGGCGCACGTCGGGCCGGCGCATCGGCGGCAGCGGCAGCGACAGGTCGTCGAAGACGATCGTCAGCCGCATGCCGGGGAACAGCAGCTCGGGCAGCGGCTCGCTGCCGTGCGGTTCGAGCAGCGCGCGGCGGATGACCCCGTCGAGGTCGCGGATGCCGGGCAGCGAGTCGGGCGGGTAGATCACCCGGGTGCCGTGGGGCAGCCGCTCCAGCCGGAAATTCTCGCCCTCGTGCACGAGCAGGGGCGGGGTTCGTTCGTCGACTTCCAGCACGAAGCCTGGTCTGCTCACGTTCTCTCCTCAGTGTGGTCGCCGGCGCCGGCAGCGGGCGGCGGTGCGGGCGGCGGTTGCCCTGCGGCTGCGTACGGCGGTGGGGGGCGGCCGACTGGTGTGCCGGCCCCTACCCTGCCATTCGTGCCCGGTCAGCCGTCCAGGGTCGGGTCAAAGGCGATCTTGACGGAGCCCGCCGAGCCGGCCGCGAACGCGTGCTCCAGCGCGGGGCGCCACTGCTGGAGCGCATAGCGTTCGACGTACCCGTCGAGGGGCGCCGACGCGGCGAGCTGCGCCGCCTTGTCGAAGTCGGTGCCGGGGCGGCCGTCGGGGCCCGTGTCGGGGCCGCCGTCCTTCGTGGCGTCCTCGCGGCGTCTGGTGGTGTACGCGCCCACCAGGCTCAGCTCCCGGTACCACAGCGGGGTCAGGTCGGCCCCGCCCGGGATGCCGGAGACGACCACCGTCCCCCCGGCCCGTACGGTACGCAGCGCGGTGTCGAGGCCGGCGCCGCCGCCGGTGCACTCGAAGGCCACGTCCGCCCCGCCGAGCAGGAACTCGGAGCCCAGCTCGGGGCGCTGGGCCAGCGCCGAGGTCAGCCGGCGGACCGCGCGCAGCGCGCGGTCCGGCTCGACGGCCTCGTCGGCGCCCAGGGCCAGCGCCCGTTCGCGCTGGTGGCCGTGCTTGGCGACGACGTGGATGGTGCCGGCCTCGGTGAGCTGCCGCAGCGCCAGCACGGTGAGCAGCCCCACCGTGCCGGCCCCGATGACGAGCACCGAGGCGCCCGGCTCGATCGGCACCCGGCGCACCGAGTGGATCGCGCAGGCCAGCGGCTCGATGAGCACCGCGCGCTCGTCCGGCAGGTCGTCGGGCACCGGGCGGAGCTGGTGCTCGTGCGCGACCATGCGCTGGGCCCAGCCGCCGCCGGTGTCGGCGCAGTAGCCGGTCTGCATGCCGGGCGAGAGGTGCCCGGAGGTGATGTGGTCGCAGCGGTTGGTGTGGCCGGCGCGGCAGGCGTCGCACTCGGGCAGACCGCGTACCGCGCAGGACAGCACCGGGTCGAGCACGACGCGGGTGCCGCGCGGGATGGCCGGCAGGTCGTCGAGCGTGGTCCCGACGACCTCGTGGCCGGGCACGAACGGCGTGGACGTCAGCGCCGCCAGGTACGGCGACACGGTGCCGTTGAGCATCCCGAGGTCCGAGCCGCAGATGCCGGACAGGCTGGGTGCCAGCCGGGTCCAGCCGTCGCCCTTGGGCAGCTCGCGCCGGTCGCGGCTGAGCCGCAGCGGCGCGAGCGAGCCGGCCAGCGAGCCGGCGGCGCGGCTGCGGGTCCGGCTGAGCCCGCGGGCGGCCAGGAAGCGCGCGGGCGAACGGTGGTACTGCAGCGCCAGGCTCATCGGCCCTCTCCGTCGGATGCGGTGCGGCCGGCCGCGGGCAGGGCCCGTACGGGCCGCGGCCGGGTGTGGCTGATCACGGTGCCCGCGAGCGCGTCCCAGCGGCTCGCGGTGTGCGTCCCCCAGCGGGCGATCTGCCAGTGGCGGCGCTTGGCGTGCCGGAACAGCCGGGTGTCGGGGTTGACGGCGTGCGGCTTGCCCACGACCTCCAGCAGCGGCCGGTCCGAGTAGCTGTCGGCGTAGCCGTAGCTGGCGCCGAGGTCCAGCTCCCGCTCGCGGGCGTGGCTCTGCAGCCACGCCGCGCGGCCCTCGCCGACGATCGGCGGGGTGCGCAGGAAGCCGGTCAGGATGCCGTCGCGTTCGGCGAGGTGGGTCGCCTCGATGTCGTCGAAGAGCGGCCGGAGCGGCTCGACGAGCAGGTCGAGGCTGCCGGTGATGAGCACGGTGCGGTGGCCGGCGGCGCGGTGGGCGCGGATGCGCCGTACGGCCTCCGGCATGACGCGGTGCAGTAGCGCGTCGCCGACCTGCTCGGCGACCAGGGCGCGCAGCTCCTCGACGTGTGCGCCCTCGTAGCGGCGGAAGAAGGAGCGCATCACGTCGCCGCGGTCGCGGCGCTCGGCGAGCAGGTAGCGGGGGGCGTTGCGGGCGAGGTCGAACAGCTCGGGGGCCCAGCGCCCGCGGGGCAGCGACGCCAGCCGGGTCCACACGTACGACTCGACGATGTCGGAGGCGATGATCGTGCCGTCCAGGTCGAACACGGCCGCGGTGCCGCCCGCGGTCCCCCCCGCCGGGCTCCCGCCGGGCGGGAGCGCGGCGGGGTTCGGCTTCCGGGTGCCGCGCCGGCCGCCGGTCCGGGCCCGCAGCGGGGCGGTGACCTTGGGGCAGTGGACCTCTTCGAGGTACGTGTACCAGTCGATCCCGGCCGGGTCGAAGCCGTGCTCGGCGGCGCGGTCGGCGGGCAGCGCGGCGTTGAGCGCGCGCAGCTCGCGGTCGTCGTAGACGACGGCGGTGCGGGTGTAGACGCCGTACAGGTCGGAGTACTTGCGGAGCGTCTCCAGGGACCGCTTCTCCTTGTGCAGCCTGCTCGCCCACTCCTGGGTGCGTTCGGTGCCGGGGAGCTGGCCGAGCAGCTTGTCGGCGATGTTCGCGGCCCGCTCGCCGGCGCCGAGCGCGAACTCCACGCGGGCGGCGCCGGGGAAGGTCCACGACGGCGGGCGCACGTGCCCGCGGCCGCTGCTCTCCGGCAGCGGGTCGCGGCGGAAGTAGGAGTGCACGTGCTTGTAGAGGTCGCGCAGCGTGAGGGGGTTGGTGGCGCCGGAGCCGACGTGGAAGTAGTGCGGCTCGGCGCCCTCGTCGGGCGGGGCCGCCGCGGCGGCGAGGGTGGCGTTGACGACGAGGTCGACGGGGACGACGTCCATGACCGTGTCCGGCTGTCCCGGCATGTCGCGCAGCAGCCCGCTGCCGTACGCGATGATCAGCGGGTCGGCCATCTTGAAGCCGTCGATCCAGCCGGGGTACGGGTGCCGCAGCGCGCTCTCCACGATCGCCGGGCGCACGATCGACAGCGGCCGGCCCGCCCACAGCTCCTCGACGGCGCGCTCGGACATGGCCTTGGTGAAGGTGTAGACGTCGGAGAAGCCGAGGATCTCGGCGCGGGTGGCGCCGTGCTCGACGAGCCGCTCCTCGACCCACGCGCGGCGCGCCTCCTCCGCGTCCTTGGCGGCGATCTGCGGGCCGGCCTTGCCGTGGTCGCGGCCGGCCTTCTCCAGCGCCTTGCGCAGCACCTCGGGGCGGCGGGAGGCGCGCTCGACGTCGTCGCGGGCGGCCAGGCCCTGGGCCAGCTCGCGCCGCCAGTCGACGTCGTGGGTGAGCCGGCCCTCGCGCACCAGGCCCTGGCCGCCGCTGGAGACGTACGCGGTGGAGATGTGCACGATGTGCGGCGGGCGCTCCTGCTCGCCCAGCTTCTCGTACAGCGCGACGGCCCCGGAGACGTTGCTGCTGAACGCCTCGTCGATGGGCGGGTCGAAGGAGACGGACGACGCGCAGTGGATGGCGACGTCGACGTCGCCGGGGAACTCGACGTCCTCCAGCCGGTCGAGCGCGCCCTCGACGACGGTGACGCGCCGCTCCGCCTCGGCGAACGCGGCCTCGTCGCCGACCTGCTCGCGCCAGGCGCGGAAGACGTCCTTGCGCAGCAGCCGGCGGAAGCGGTCGGCGGCGCCGCCGTTGCCCCGCGGGCGGACGACGATCGTCACCCGGGTGCCGGGGTGGCCGGACAGCAGCCGCTCCAGCAGCGCCTGCCCGATGAAGCCGGTGGCTCCGGTCAGCAGGACGTGCGCGTCGTCGAGTCGCCCGATGCGGTAGGTCCCCGTCACTCGTGCCCTCCCCTGGTCTGGTCTTGCATATGCCGGTCTCTGTTTCTGGTGCGGACCGGCGTCAACCGGTGGCGGGCCGCGGCACCGCCAGGTCGCCCCGGTAGCGGACTGCGGCAGCTTCGCACACCGCGCGTACGGGCCAGCCCAGCGCGGCCGCGGCGGTCTCCGCCTCGGCCAGCTCCGGCTGCACGGTGAGCGCGCCGCCGGGGCCGTCCGCCACTTTGACGGTGACCTGCTGCTCGGCGCCGGGCGGGCCCACGGCCACCACGGCGCTGTGCCGGGGCAGCATGAGGCGCCGGTGGGCGGACCAGCGGACGCCGAGCGTGGTGGTGTGCAGGAACAGCGCGTCGGCGACGGCCGGCCGCACGTCGTCCGCGCACAGCGCGGTGACGACGCGGCCGGGGCGGCCGTGCCGGCCGACGGTCTCGGTGGTCCAGCAGTCCCAGGCGCCGGCGGCGCGCAGGGCGGCGAGGACCGAGGGCCACAGCCGCGGGTCGAGGTCGTCGACGGTGCTCTCCACGACGGTGACCTCGCCCTCGGCGGGGCCGCCGCCGAGGGGGTCCGCGGGCGCGGCGGTGCCGACGACGACGCGGGTGATGTTGGGGCGGTCCGGCGTGTCGCGGCGGCCCCCGCCGGTGCCGACGGACCGTACCGCCATCTCCGGCAGCGGGCCGGGAGCCGCGAGGGCGGTGGCGCGCGCGGCGCCGGTGGGGGAGCAGGCGGAGCTGGCGTGGAACCCGGAGTTCCTGCGGGAG
>NZ_BAAAPF010000101.1:0-21690 GCF_039531005.1 Streptomyces synnematoformans | reverse complement strand
CCGCCGGCGGGGGGCCAGCCGCCTGCGGCGACGGCGGCGGTCAGGGGCGGCGCGACCAGGTCCCAGGACTCCGCCATGGAGCCCCCGACGACCAGCGCCGTGGCGCGGAACGCCGCCAGCCGCGGGCCCAGTTCCGCGCCGAGCGCGCCGAACGCCGCGTCGAGCACCCGGCGGGCCGGCTGCTCGCCCGCCCGCGCCCGCGCCGCCGCCTCGCGCACGTCGACGTCCGCGCCGGCCGCGTACCGGGTCAGGATCGCCCGGCGTGAGACGACGTCCTCCAGCGGTCGGCCGTCGATCCGCGCCAGGTCGATCCGGCCCTCCGGCGGCACCCCCGGGCCCGACGTGCGCGGCGCGCCGTCCGCGAGGAACGCCGAGCCGACGCCGGTGCCCAGGGTGATGCCCACCGCGCGGGTGTGGCCGCGGGCGGCGCCCGCGGTCCACTCGCCGGCGAGGAAGGCGTGCGCGTCGTTGCGGAAGGCGACGTCCGCCGGGTCCCCCGGCAGCCCGTCGAGCAGCGCCGCCCGCACGTCCACCCCGTACAGCGCCTCGAACTTCCCGACGCCCGCGAAGAGCGCGACGCCCTTGGCGTAGTCGAACGGCCCGGGCACCGCCACGCCCCACCGCGCCCCCGCGGGGGCCGCCGGCAGGGTGCGCGCGCAGCGCAGGACCGCGCCGAGGATGTCCCCGGCGCGGGCCTGCGCGTCCAGCGGCCGCCGCACGCGGGCGGCCACGGCGGCGGTCCGCGGGGAGACCAGCGCGGCGGTGACGTGCGTGCCGCCGATCTCCAGGACGGGGATCAACGGTCGGCGGCCCTGCGGACGAGGGCCTTCACGACCCGCACCGGGCCGCCGCCGGTGGCGGCCGTCAGCCGGTAGCCGCCGACGGCCGCGGGCACCGTCAGCGTCTCGGCGTAGGACAGTTCGTGGGTGTGGCCGGTCTCGGTGTGCACGGTCACACCCTCGCCCTCGGCGACGTTGAGGACGTGGAAGCGGCCCTCGGTGTCGTCGTCCGCCTCGGCGCCTTCGTCCAGGGTGTACCTCCTGACCTCGTAGAACATCTCGTCGAGCGCGCCGAGCAGCTCCTCGCGCCAGCCGGGTCCCGAGCGCAGGGTGCGCGGTGCCTGGACCAGCTCCCTCGCCACGGCCGCGCCGCGCCGCGCGGTGCCGAGGTTCGCCAGCCCGTGCTCGTACGGCAGCGGCCGCGGGTTGCCGTCGGCGCCGGGCCGCAGCCAGTCGTAGAAGCGGAGACTGTAGAGGTAGGGGGTGGCGCTGATCTCCAGGACGAGGTTGCCGGTGCCGCTGGCGTGCGGGGTGCCGGCGGGGATCAGGAACAGCTGCCCCTGCTCGCCCGGGAAGGCCAGCACGTGGTCCTCGGGGTCCATGGGCACGGCGTCGGTGACGGCCTCCTCGATCTCCTTGCGGAACAGGTCGGTGTCGGCGTCCTCGCGCAGCCCGAGGTAGACCTTGGTGCCGGCGCCGCCGAGGGTCATGTAGTAGGTCTCGTGCTGGGTGTAGGGCCAGCCGAACCGCTCGCGCATGTACGCCTCCCGCGGGTGGCAGTGCAGCGAGAGGTTGCCGCCGTCGACGGTGTCGAGGTAGTCGAAGCGGATCGGGAACGAGGTGCCGAAGCGGGCGTGCACGTCGGCGCCGAGGACGTCCTCGGGGGCGAGGACGCACATCAGCTGGAACGGCACCTCGGCCTGCGCGTCCGGCCCGGTGCCGACGAGGATGCCGGCCTCGGGGGCGATCAGCTCGTAGCCGAGGGCGGTGTTGGGCGCGCCGGGGCTGAAGCCCAGCTCGCGCTGCGCCCAGTGGCCGCCCCAGGGGGTGGAGTTGAAGTACGGGCGGGTGCGGACGGGCCGGCGGGCGAGTCCGGCGAGGGTGCTGCGCAGGCCGTCGCCGTCGAGGTGGGCGGGGTGGTCGGGGTCCTGGACGTCGAGCCAGCCGTCGATGCGCGGGGCCAGCGCGTCGCGGTGGCGGTCGAGCATCGGCCAGTCGACGTAGAACAGCCGCCGGTGGGTGGGGGGTTCGCCGGGCAGGCCCAGGTTGGCGCCGGTGGTGCCGGCGGTGACGGCGGCCTCGGCGTAGCGCTTGGGCACGTCGGCGTACCAGAGCACGTCGTGCGGTACGACGGCGGCGCCCGGCCCGTAGACCAGCAGCAGCCCGGTGGCGGGGCGGGGGGCGCCGGGCGGGGTGTCGAAGAGGTCGCCGAGGGGGTTCTGGGCGAGCTTGCAGTAGTACGGGTCGGCGGCGTCCCCGGGCCGCTCGGTGCGGCGCCTGACCGTCCCGGGGGGCGCGTAGTGGCGCCGTACGTCGAGCAGGGTCACCGCCGTGCCGCGGGCGGTCAGCTCGCGCCGGAGGCGGCCGGCGAGAGCGTCCCAGTCCGCGGCCGGGGGGCCCTCGACGGCCACCACCGCCGGGCCGTGGGGGAGTTCCGCCGCCACGGCCCGCCAGCCGGTGGTGAGGACGGCCGGCGGGGCGGGTGCGTAGCGCGGGTCGAGCCGGTACACGCAGTCTCCTTCGGATGTGTTCAGCGGCGCCGGAAGAGCACCGCGGTCGTGCCGAGGGCGGGGAGGTCGACGGTGACCTCTCCGTCCCGTACCGGCAGGTCGTCGCCCGGGCGGCCGAGGTAGTCGGCGAGCCGGGCCCCGGTGACGGGGAAGAGGGCGCGTACGGGGCAGGCCACGGGCTCCTCGGCGAAGGACTGCAGCCGCAGCAGCACGGCGCCGTCGCCGGCTTCCCCGCCGGGGGTGGTGGCGCCGACGAGCCGCACCCGCGGGTCGCCGACCTCGGCGAAGGCCAGCCGGTCGGCGACCGCGGGGCCTGCGGCGTGCGGGGCGCGGGCCCGGACGGCGTGCAGCGGGCGGCTGAGGGCGGCGGCCGTCCGCGCGCCGAGCGTGCCGTCGGCGGGGCCGCAGGCGAGGCTGTAGCGGAACGTGAACTCGAAGCCCTGCTCGCTGGGGAAGTTGGTGTCCCACAGGTTGTTGTGGATCCAGGAGAAGACGGTGGCGGGCTCGTCGCGGCCCATCGTCTTCGGGAACGGCGCGTACGGCAGCGCGATGTTCCCGAACTGCACCAGCGGCGCGTCCTGCGTGGCCCAGGCGACCGCGAAGCCGTCCTCGGCGAGCGTCACCCAGCGGCGTACGGCCCGCATGTGCCGGGCGGAGCCGGGGATGACGGGCAGGCCGGTGCCGGTGGCGCCGCCGGTGGCCTCCATGCGCACGGTGGGCGCCGCGAAGGCGAAGGGGAAGGCGAAGTAGGCGCTCTCCTTGCCGAGGGTGGCGTCCTTGTCGACCCGGTTGTCGATGTCGAGGCGGGCGGTGCCGTGCGGCAGCGTCAGCGTGGTGCGCACCCGGTTGGCGCCGGCGGGGCGGGTCTCGTAGGTGAGGGTCTCGGCGGTGGCGGTGGACGTGCGGGCGACGAGCGCGGCGGGCGGGGCGACGGCGCGGTTGCCGAGGTGCTCCAGGCGGTCGGAGCCGGTGGTGCGGCTGGAGTTGTGGTTGAAGCCGCCGGCGGTGGTGTAGCTGTCGTGGAGGTAGGCGTTGAAGCCGACGGCCGCGCCCGCGTCGGCTCCGCGGACGAGTTCGCGCCCGGTGGCCTTGTCGACGACGGAGGCGATGCAGGCGCGGGCGAGGTCGACGCGCACCGCGAGGTGCTCGTTCTCCAGCAGCGTGGGGTCGGTCCTGGCGTGCGCGGCGGCGGCGGTCTCGGCGGGGTCGTCCTGTTCTGTGCCGCCGGTGGGGTTCCAGCCGGTGGCGGCCTTCAGCACGCTGCCCGCGCCGTCGGCCGTGCCGTCGTCGGTGTCCTGGGCGACGACGTCGAGGCGGACGGAGCCGGCGGGCGGCACGCCGTCGACGTGCACCAGCAGGAAGCGGCCCGCGTCCCGGTGGTCGTCGTTGACCTGCGGCCGCTCCTCGTGCCGCAGCGGCTCGCCGGTGCGGGCGTCGCGGACGGCGACGCGCTGCTGCAGCGGCACGCTGCTCTCCGGCAGGAAGATGCGTACGACGTCGCTGCGGGCCCAGGAGCAGGTGTTGACGACGTGGTAGGACACGGCGCCGGGCGCGCTCGCGAGCCGCTGCCCGAGACGGGCGCGGGCCCGGTCGAGCAGCGAGTTGCCGCCGTCGTACGCGCGCAGCGCCTGGCCGTACTTCCAGTGCCACTGCTCCTCGCCACTGTGGCCGCCGTGGTCGCCGTGGGTCCAGGGGTCGCCGGCGCCCCAGGTGTGCTCGTCGAAGAGGGACACGGCCTCGTAGACCGGGGCGGCGTCGCGGCTGTCGTCGGCGGCGCCGGCGGCGCCGAGGATGCCGGCGAAGGTGCCGAGGGTCTGGGCGTCGGCGACGGTGGCCTGCGCGGTGCGGGCCAGGGACAGCGGGCGGGCGCCGGAGCCGACGCCGTCGACCCACCAGTCGGTCCAGTCGCCCTCGAAGGTCCGTATCTCGTCGCCGAGGCGGGCTTCGGCGTCGGTGAAGAAGTCCTCGTTGCGGGAGAGCCGGAGCTGCGGGTAGGCCCAGGTCTCGTTCCAGCGGCGGACGGTGTCGGCGATGATCCGCCGCGGCGGGGCGTTGTCGCCGAACTTGCCCTGCACGCGCAGGTGCAGGATGTCCCACGGGTACGGCTCGCGCGTGACGTCGGCGTCGTCCATGGCCCAGCCGAAGATCCCGCCGCGGTACGGGTACGGGTTGCCGGCCAGCGACGTGAGGTACGCGGGCAGCAGGTCGTCGACGCTGGTGTAGTCGGTGTCGAAGCCGAGCAGCGGGCCCTCCATGTAGGCCAGTCCGTGCGGGGTGTCGGTGACCCAGACGAGGATGCTGTTGCCGCTGGGCGCGCGCCAGCGGAACAGCCGGGGGAGCTTCTCGCCGCCGACGAGGTGGGGCACGGAGCGGCCGGCCCAGTTGTGGGCGACGGACAGGTACTTCACGCCGGCGGCGGCGAGCGCGTCGACGAGGCCGACGACGGCGCCGGGCACGTCGGTCTGCATCGCGGAGGTGAACTCGACGCCGTGCTCGTCGCGTACCTCGTGGGCGAGCCGCAGCAGTTCGTGCAACTCGTCGGTGGAGCACGTCTCGGTGTGCAGGTTGAACGGCATCGCGGTCAGCTCGATACGGCCCTCGCGCACGCGCCGTACGAACTCCTCGACCTGCTCGGCGGGGCGGGCGTCGGCCCACTGGCGGAAGGACCACAGGGACTCCACGCACCAGCGGAACCGCGACTCGGCGGGCCAGTCGTCGGTGGCACGGGTGAGTTCCAGGCAGGAGTCGAGGAACGACAGGTGCTCGGCGAGGACGCGGCCCTGGGGGTCGGTGTAGCCGATGTCGAGGTGGGAGTGGTGGACGAGGTGGACGGTCCACCGCCGCTGGGGGGCGAGCGTCAGCTCGATGCCGGCGCCGGCCTCGGCGCCGGCGCCGTCGCGCAGGCCGACGGTGATCCCCTGGGCGGTGTCGACGGCGGGCAGCAGCAGCCGTACGGAGCCGCCGGGGCCCGGCTCCGTGGCGACGGGCAGCGCGGCGCCGGATTCGGTGCGTACGACGAAGCCGGCCGCCAGGCCGGCGGGCAGGGCGGCGCCGTCGGCGGCCTCGACGCGCAGGCTCTGCACCAGCCCGCCGCCGTCGGCGTGCTTGAGCAGCGGCTCCTGCGTCAGGCGCAGGGCGGTGCCGGCGAGGCCGCCCTCGGCGGTGACGACGCTGCTGCGCAGGCTGTCGCGGATGCGGTCGTTGTCCCAGTCGGTGGTCTTGACGAGGGCCCGAGTGGTCATGCGGTGGTCTCCGTACTCTCCCGCCGCGGCGCGGGCGGGTGGGGTCGTCGGTGCTTCGGTCAGCGGGCGGAGGCGGTGATGCCGCGGAGGAACAGGCCGCGGAACACCAGGAAGACGAGGAGGGTGGGCAGCGAGACGACGAGCGCGCCGGCGAGGACCACCGGCGGTCCCGCGGAGCTGTACGCCTGGTTGAGCGAGTTGAGGGTGGCCATCACCGGCTGGATCTCGGGGCTGCGGCTGAGCGTGATGCCGAACAGCAGGTCGTTCCAGACGGCGGTGAACTGGAAGATGAACGCGGCGCCGAGCCCGGAGCGCATCAGCGGCACGTGGATGCGCCAGAAGATGCGGCGCATGGACGCCCCGTCGATCATCGCCGCCTCGGTGAGTTCCGGCGGCATCGTCGTCATCTGGTTGCGGATGAGGAAGAAGGCGAACGGGACGGCCCAGGCCGCGTAGACGAGCATGAGGCCCAGGCGGGAGTCGTAGAGGTTGGCGTCGGCGTACATGCCGAACAGCGGCGCGAGGAAGATCTGCAGCGGGAAGAGCGTCCCGGAGAAGATCACCCAGAACCACAGGGCGGGCCTGGGGATCGGCAGCACGATGACCGCGAACGCGGCCATGGCGGCGACCAGCACGGCGACGGCGCCGCACACCACGGCGTACAGCATCGAGCTGCCGAAGCTGTCGCCGATGCCGGCGTCGACCCAGGCGCTTTCCAGGTTGTCGAAGAACGCGAAGCCCTGCGGGGTCCAGTCCACCGAGCCGGTGTACTCGTCCGCCGGGGTGAGGGAGTTGACGACCAGCAGGTAGAGCGGCAGCAGCCAGAGCAGCACGCAGCCGGCGACGAAGAGGTTGCGCATGTGGCGTCCCATGTCGGTGTCTCCTCTCAGTCCTTGGCGCCGGGCATCTGGCGGCGCAGGTAGGCCCACGAGGACGCGACGACGATCACGGACAGCACGAGCGCGATGGCCGATCCGTAGCCGACGTGGAAGAGGCGGAACGCCTCGCGGTACATGGTCAGCGCCAGCGTCTCGGAGCTGCGCGAAGGGCCGCCCTGGGTGAGCGCCCAGACCATGTCGAACGCCTTCAGGCTGTTGACGATGGCCATGCCGATGACCACGACCGTCACGGCGCGCAGCTGCGGCAGGGTGATGTACCGGAACATCCGCCAGCCCCGGGCGCCGTCCAGCTCGGCGGCCTCGACCGTCTCCTTCGGGATGGCGCGCAGGCCGATGGCGAAGAGGACGACGTTGAGGCCGGTGGCCTGCCAGGTGCTGGCGACGATCATCGACAGGGTGTTCTGCGGCCACTCCAGCAGCCAGCCCTGCGCCCAGGAGCCGAGGCCGACGCCGCGCAGCACCTCGTTGAGTGCGCCGTCGGTGTTGAGGATGAAGCGCCACAGTGCGGCGGTGGCGACGCCGGAGATCGCGAACGGCAGCACGATGACGAGCTGTGCGAGCCAGCCCAGGCGCATCCGGTGGGTGGCGACGGCGATGGCGAGGCCCACGGCGACGGGCAGCACCAGGGTGCCCGCGACCCACAGGAAGGTGTTCAGCAGCGACCGGCCGAAGATCGGGTCGTCGGCGAGCCGGGTGTAGTTGTCGAGCCCGGTGAAGCTGCTGGTGAAGCCGTTGTCCTCGAAGAAGCTGCCGTAGATGCTGCGGAAGAACGGGTAGATGAGCAGGACGCCGACGAGGGCGAGCGCGGGCACCGCCCAGGGGACGCCGGCGAGCGGGCCGCCCATGCGGCGCGTGGCGTTGGCCTTCGCGGCCTGGTGCGGGCTGCGGACGGGGATGCGGCGGCGTGCGCGTACGGGCCTCGCCGGGCCCGCCGTGCTCACGGTGTCGGTCATGACTTCTCCGCCTCCCGCCACACCTTCCACGCCTCGTCGGCGCGCTCCTGCATGGTCCGCAGCCCGTCGCGGTACGAGTGCGGGTCGATCAACATGCCGGCCAGGTCGTCCACGGTGGACTCGACGAGTTCGGGCGGGCCCTGCTCCCAGAAGCGGTTGAGCAGCCAGAGGTTGTCGTCCCGCGCCTGCCGGGCCACGCCCTCGATGATCACGCTGGCGGGCTTCACCAGCGGGTTGGGGCTGCCGTCCTGGAGGGCGTGCGCGAAGGCCGTCGCGACCTCGGGGTGCAGCCAGCTGCCCGCGGCCTTCCGCGCCTCCTTCTTGTCGGCGCCCTTGACGGTGGCGGCGAAGGCGCTGGACTCGAAGATCACGCTGGGGCGGGCGGACGGGTCGGCCATGGGGAGGATGAAGGCGTCGACGCTCTTGCCCGGCTTGCCGCCGGCCGCGGTGAAGACCGAGCCGAGCCAGCTGCCGCACGGCACCATGCCGACCTTGCCGTGCACGGCGGCCGCCGCCGCGTTGTTGTGGTCCACGTCCATGCTCGTGAACCAGTCCTTGTCGAAGAAGCCGGCGATGGTGCGCAGCGCGCGCTCGGCACGGGGGTCGGTGTAGCGCTCGCGGCCGTTCATCAGGTCGTCGTAGAACCGCGGGTCCTGGCGGCTGAGGACCTCCTGGAACCAGATGAACGCGGGCCAGCGGCCGGCGGTGGTGCCGTGCAGCGGGGTGATGCCGTTGTCCTTGAGCCGGGTGCAGGCGGTGAGGAAGTCGTCCCAGGTCCGCGGCGCGGTGAGGCGGTGCTCGGCGAAGACCTCCGGGTTGTAGAAGAACACCCAGTAGGCGAGGTTCATCGGCAGCCCGTAGACCCGGCCCTCGTGGGTGAACGCCTCGCGCAGCGTGGGCTCCACCCAGCCGCGGGACTCGGCGTCCTCCCACTCCCGGGTGAGGTCCTCCAGGCCGCCGGTGCGGGCGAGGTCGCGCAGCCGGTAGCCGGACCAGTACTTGAGCAGGTCGGGGGTCTTGTTGGTGCGGAGCGAGGACTTGACGATCTGCTCGAAGGACTCCAGGGACGGGATGACCTCGGGGACGAGCCGGACCCCGGCGACCGACCGCATGGCCTTGCCGGCGGCGTCGAACGGCGCCTCCCAGTTGGCGTTGTCGCCGTGGACGGCGACCTTGCCGGGGCCCTGTCCGGCGGCGCTGCCGCAGGCGGCGGCCAGGCCGCCGGTGGCGGTGGCGAACGCGCCGGCCGCGGAGGCGCGGAGCAGGGTGCGGCGGGCGGGGCGCTGGGCGCGGGGGGTGGTCGTGCGGGTGTCGGCGGGTGGGTCGGGGATCGGCGGATGACGACCTGACATCGGGCGGCTCCCTCGGTCGGGCTCGTGTTATCGTTAACACGCACTGGAGGCAGCTTGACGGCAGAAAACCGCCGACGTCAATGGGCCGGCAGTGAAATTTCACCAGAGGGCCGGACAGGCCGGGCCGCGCTTCTTCGCGCTGCGGAATGCCCGAAATGTATAGTTCTGACCCGGCGGGGTCGCAGGCCCGCCGCCGCGCCTCTGCGCAAGGACGGCACCCGGTCGCCGGGCCTGCGACCTCCACACCGCCCGCGTACGCCGGGAAACGGGCCCGGCGACAATGACCCCATGACCCACCCGCACCCCGCGCCCGCGCTCACCGTCGTCGGCCTGCTCAGCGGCACCTCGTACGACGCCGTGGACGCCGCCGTCTGCGACCTGCGCCTCGCCGGCGACGAGCTGCTCCTGCACCCCCGCGGCCTGCACAGCGCCGCGTTCCCCGACGAGCTGCGGCGCGCCGTCGCCGCCTGCCTGCCCCCGGCGCAGACGACGGTGGCCGAGGTCTGCCGCCTCGACACCGAGCTGGGCCGGTTCTTCGGCCGGGTGGCCGCCGAGGCGGTCGACGCGGCGGCCGGCGGGCGCGCGGACCTCGTCGTCTCGCACGGGCAGACCGTCTACCACTGGGTCGAGGGCCGGCGCCCCCGCGGCACCCTCCAGCTCGGCAACCCCGCCTGGATCGCCGAAGCCAGCGGACTGCCCGTCGTCTCCGACGTACGCGTCCGCGACATCGCCCGCGGCGGCCAGGGCGCCCCGCTCGCCTCCACCCTCGACGCGCTGCTCCTCCTCGCCGACGAGCCCGGCGGGGCCGGCGGGGCCGGCGGGGCGCCGCGGCGCGGGGCGCTCAACCTCGGCGGCATCGCCAACATCACGGTCCGCGGCCGGTCCGGCGAGGTCGTCGCGTACGACCTGGGGCCGGCCAACGCCCTCATCGACGCGGCGGTGGCCGACGGCACGGACGGCGCCGAGACGATGGACACCGACGGCGCGCGGGCCCGGCGCGGGACGGTGGACCGGGAGCTGCTGCGGCGGCTGCTGGACGAGCCGTACTACGCGCTCGCCGCGCCCAAGTCGACGGGCAAGGAGCTGTTCCACGGCGGGTACCTGCGCGAGCGGGTGGCGGCGCACGCGGCGGCGACGGGCCGCCGGCCCGGGCTGGACGACCTGGTGGCCACCGTCACGGAGCTGACCGCGCGGCTGGCGGCGGCCGCGTGCCGGGAGCACGGGGTCGGGGAGCTGGTCGTCTCCGGCGGCGGGGTGCGCAACCCGGCGCTGACGGCGCGGCTGGCGGAGCTGTGCGCGCCGGCCCGGGTGTCGCGGATCGAGGACCACGGGCTGTCGTCGCAGGGCAAGGAGGGGTATCTCTTCGCGCTGCTGGGCTTTCTGACGGTGTGCGGGCTGCCGGCGTCGGTCCCGTCCGCGACGGGGGCGCACGAGCCGGCGCTCCTGGGGTCGATCACGCCGGGGGCGCGACCGCTGCGGCTGCCGGAGCCGGCGGCGAAGGCGCCGGTGCGGCTGCGGGTGGTGTGAGGGCCCCGGTCAGGGAGGGCCGCCGCCCTGGGACGGCCCGTCCGGCGGCGTACCCGCGGACTCCCCGCCGCGAACCGCTCCAGCCACTCCCCCGCCCGCCGCCGCGCCGACGGCACCCCGGACCACGCGGAGGTGGCCGGATCACTTACGGTACCCGGACGGTTGGACTACTTTGTGTGGCTCAGCGCGACAGGCGGGGAGAGTTCTGATGCGGGACACGGAGGGCGGCGGGCGGGCGCCGGTGATCGATACCAGAGTGCCGCAGTCGGCGCGCATCTGGAACTTCTGGCTCGGAGGCGGCGACAACTACCGCGTCGACCGGCTCGCGGGCGAGGCGTACCTGCGGCTCTCGCCCGGCATCGTCGACATCGCCCGCGCCTCCCGCGGGTTCCTGGTCCGCACCATCCGCCACCTCGCGGCCGAGGCCGGGATACGCCAGTTCCTCGACGTCGGCACCGGGCTGCCGACCGCGCAGAACACGCACGAGGTGGCGCAGGCGGTGCACCCGACGGCGCGGGTCGTCTACGTCGACAACGACGCGATGGTGCTCGCGCACGCGCGCGCCCTGCTGGTCTCCCGGCCCGGCGGGGTGTGCGACTACGTCAGCGCCGACCTGCACGAGCCGGACGCGGTGCTGGCCGGTGCGGCCGAGACCCTGGACTTCGACGAGCCGGTCGGGCTGATCCTCAGCGGGATCGTGGGGCATGTCGAGGACTACGACGAGGCGCGCGGGATCGTGGCCCACCTCGTCGGCGCGCTGCCGGCGGGCAGCTACCTGGTGCTCAGCGACGGGACGGCCGTGGTGCAACGGGACATCAAGCGGGCGCAGGACGCGTACAACAGGAGCGGCGCCGTGCCGTACATCCTGCGCACGCCGGAGGAGATCGAGCGCTTCTTCACGGGCCTGGAGCTGGTCGAGCCCGGGGTCGTGTCGTGCTCTCAGTGGCGGCCGGAGGGCGACGGGCAGCCGGACCCCGTCGACCACTTCGGCGGTGTGGGACGGAAGCTGGAAGGCGAGTGACGGGGCCGGAGTCCGCCCTCGGGACGGTACGGGCCGTCGCGTTCGACGTCTTCGGCACCACCGTCGACTGGCGCACCGGCGTGGCCGAGCAGGTGAGCGCGGTCGCGCGGCGGTGCGGTGCGGACCTCGACGGCGGCGCCTTCGCGGACGAGTGGCGGGCGATGTACCTGCCGTCGATGCGCCGGGTCAACGCCGGCGAGCGGCCGTGGGCGTACCTCGACACGCTGCACCGCGAGTCGCTGGACGAGCTGCTGGAACGCCACGGCGTCGGCGCCGCGTTCGACGACGCCGCCCGGGCCGAGCTGGTGCGCGCCTGGCACCGGCTGCCGGCGTGGGACGACGCGGCCGAGGGCCTGGCGCGGCTGCGCGGGAAGTACGTGGTGGCGGCGCTGTCCAACGGCGGCTTCGCGCTGCTGACGAGTCTGGTGAAGGCGGCGGGGCTGCCGTTCGACTGCATCCTCTCCGCCGAGCTGGCGCGGCGCTACAAGCCGGACCCGCAGCCGTATCTGACGGCCGCGCAGCTGCTGGACGTCGCGCCCGGCGAGCTGCTGATGGTGGCCGCCCACGGCTGGGACCTGGCGGGGGCACGCGGCGCGGGGCTGCCGACGGCGTTCGTGGCCCGCCCGGCGGAGAAGGGCCCGGCGGGTGCGGCGGACCGCGCGGAGGACGTGCCGAGCGATGTGGCCGCGGCGAACTTCACGGACCTGGCCCGCCAGCTGGGCTGCCCGTGACTGTCCGCTTACGCGCGGTCCGCCGGGGAGGCGCGATTCAGCCACCCGGCGCGGACTTCACCGCCGGGGCCAGCTCGTGCCACCCGACCGTGCGGTCGCACCAGCGCTCCAGCAGCGTCCGGTCGTGGCCGACGGCGAGCAGCGCGGCGCCGGAGGTGCGGCGGTAGTCCTCGACGGCCGCGACGAGTGCGGCGGTGGTGGAGGCGTCGAGCATCGCCGTCATCTCGTCGCAGACCAGGATCCGGGGGCGGAGCGCCAGCGCGCGGGCGAGGCAGGCGCGTTGCAGCTGGCCGTCGCTGACCTCGTGCGGGCGGCGGGCGAGCAGGTCGGGGGTGAGGCCGACGAGTGCGGCCAGCTCCTCGGTGCGGGCCGGGGCCTCGGCGCGCCGGCCGGTGGCGCGCAGCGGCTCGGCGACGAGGGCGGCGAGGGTCAGACGGGGGTCGGCGGCGAGGCGGGGCTGCTGGAACACGACGCCGAAGGCGGTGCGCTGGGCGCGGGGGGCGCGGTGGCGCCAGCCGCGTACGGGCTCCCCGTCGAGCAGCACCTCGCCGGCGTCCGGGCGGTGCAGCAGCGCGGCGACCCGGGCCAGGGTGGACTTGCCGCAGCCGCTGGGGCCGAGGAGGCCGGCGCACTCGCCGGGGTCGAGGGTGAGGGAGACGTCGCGTACGACGGGGGCGCGGCGGTCGTATCCGGCGGTGACGGCGCGCAGTTGCAGCGGGGGCGGGGCTTCAGCGGACATCGGCGGACTCCGGCTGCTGGGGCGGGCCGGGCTCGCCGGTCCGCTGCTTGAGCGGCTGCCGCGGCGGGACGGCGTCCGCGGCCGGCGCCGGGTGGTGGCACGCCACCCCCGCCGTCAGCGCCGGCACCGCCGCGCAGGCGGCCGTGGCGTACGTGCACCGCGGTGCGAAGGCGCAGCCGGGCGGCAGTGCGCCCAGCTCCGGGGGCAGGCCCGGGATGGGCGTGAAGCCGCGCTCCGGGAGGGCGTCGAGGAGGCCGCGGGCGTACGGGTGCCGGGGCCCGGGGGCGCCGAAGAAGGCGGCGGCGTCGGCGAGTTCGACGATCCGCCCGGCGTACATCACCGCCACCCGGTCGGCGATCCGCTCCGCGGCGGCCAGATCGTGGGTGATCATCAGCAGCCCGTGCCCGTCGTCGACCTGGCGGCGCAGTTCGTCGACGGTGCGCTCGACGAGGTCGCGGTCGAGGCCGGTGGTGGGCTCGTCGGCCAGCAGCAGCGGCGGGCCGCCGACGAGGGCGAGGGCGGTGGCGGCGCGCTGGGCGAGGCCGCCGGACAGCTCGTGCGGGTAGCGGTCGAGGTGGTCGGCGGGGAACGCGGCCCGCTCCGCGGCCGCTTCGGCGGCGGCGCGCAGCTCCTGCCTCGGGGTGTCGGTCAGCTCCCGGACGACCTCCGTCAGCTGGGAGCGCACGGTCCGTACGGGCGTGAGGTGCGCGGCCGGGGACTGCGGGATGAGGCCGGCGCGGCGGCCCCGCACCCGCCGGGCCAGCTCCGTCTCGTCGGCGCCGAGCAGCTCCAGTTCGCCGAGGTGGGCGGCGCCGGCGGTCTCGGCGTTCTCCGGCAGCAGCCCGAGGAGCGCCGAGGCCAGGACGGACTTGCCGCAGCCGCTCTCGCCGACCAGCGCGACGCACTCGCCGGGGTCGAGGGTGAGGGAGACGTCGGTGACGGCCGGGACGTACGGGCCGCGGGGCATGCGGAAGCGGACCGACATCCGGTCGAGGGCGAGCAGCGGGGCGCCGGTCCCGGCGCCGCGGTCCGTGGGTCCCGTGGGGCTCGCGGGTTCCGTGCGTTCCGTGCGGTCCGTCACAGCGTCAGCTCCGATCGGCGGCGCGGGTTCAGCCGCTCCCGCCACGCGCCGGCGAGGCCGGCGACGGCGAGGGTCGGGATGATGATGAACAGGCCGGGGAAGAGCGTGGGCCACCAGTCGCCCGCCAGCAGCGCGCCGCGCGCGCCCTGCACCATCGCGCCCAGGCTCGCCTGGTGCGGCGGCAGGCCGAGGCCCAGGAACGACAGCGCCGACTCGTGCCAGATGGCGTGCGGCACCATGAGCACCGCCGCGAGACCGGCCTGCGGCAGCACCCCGGGCACGAGGTGCCGGACCGCGACCCGGGTGCGCGAGGCGCCGCCGGAGACGGCGGCGTCGACGAACGGCCGGCCGCGCAGCGACAGCACCTCGGCGCGCACGATGCGGCAGGTCGACACCCAGTGGGTCAGGCCCACGGAGGCGACGACCGGCCAGACCCCGGGCTGGAACAGGGCGACGATGAAGATGCCGAGCAGCAGGTGCGGCACGGAGGCGAAGACGTCCACGAGCCGCATCACCGCCCGGTCGACGTGCCCGCCGACCGCGCCGGCCAGCGCGCCGACGGCGGTGCCGACGACGGTGGCGACGAGCGCGGCGACCACGCCGACGAGCAGCGAGACGCGCAGCCCGTAGACGCAGCGCAGCAGCACGTCGCGGCCGACGTCGTCGGTGCCGAAGGGGTGCGCGAGGGAGGGCGCGGAGAGCTTGTCGGCGAGGTCGACGGCCTGCTGGTCGAGCTGGACCAGCGGCGGTACGACGAGCACCGCGAGGACGGCGAGCGCGACGACCGCGGCCGAGGTGCGTACGCGCAGCGTGCGCACCGACCTCCGGCCGGTGCCGCGGGTACGCCAGCGGGTCGTGTCCGCGTCGTCGGGCCCGGCCGTCTCCGCCCCGGTCCTCGCCGCCGTCTGGGTCTTCTCCACCGGGTCAGCCATCGAAGCCCACTCTCGGGTCGGCGAGCCCGTACAGCAGGTCGGACAGCAGGTTGCCGGCGAGCACCGCCGCCGTCGCCAGCACGGTGAGCGCGGCGAGCAGCGGGAAGTCGACGGACGTGGCGGCCTCGACGGTGGCCGCGGCGATGCCGGGCCAGCTGAAGACGGTCTCGATGAGCAGCGCGCCGGTGATCAGCTCCGGCACCCGGGTGCCGATCAGCGTGAGCACGGGCAGCAGTCCGGAGCGCAGCGCGTGCCCCAGCAGCACGGTGCGCCCGGCGAGCCCGCGGGCGCGGGCGCCGCGCACGGGGTCCTCGTCCAGGGCGTCGCCGACGCCCTGGCGGACGTAGAGCACGAACCACGGCATCTGCGAGACGGCGAGCACCGCCGCCGGCAGCGCCACGTGCTCGGCGACCTGCCCGAAGGTGACGACGTCCGTGCCGGTGTCGGTGAGGCCGCCGGCCGGGAGCGCGTCGAGCTGGAGGGCGAAGAGCCAGACGGCGAGCAGCCCGAGCCAGAACGGCGGTGCCGCCTCCAGGGCGTACGCGGCGGAGGTGACGGCCCGGTCGAGCATCCCGCCGCGGCGGCGGGCGGCGAGGACGCCGAGCAGCGTGCCGCCGACGACGGCGACGGCGAACGCGACCGCGCACAGCAGCACCGTCCAGCCGATGCGCTCGCCGATGACGTCGGAGACGGGCTGGCGCATGCTGGTCGACTGGCCGAGGTCGCCGGTGACCGCGGCGGAGAGCCAGTCCCACCAGCGGGTGACGAACGGGTCGTCGGCGCCGAGGCTGTCGCGGAGCTGGTCCAGCGCCTCCTGGGAGGCGCTGAAGCCGGCGGTGCCCGCGTACGCCTTCACCGGGTCGAACGGCGAGGCGGCGGCGATGGCGAACACCCCGAAGGTGACGGCGAGCAGCACGGGGACGGCGTACAGCAGCCGCCGCCCGGCCATCCGCGCCATCGGGGCCAGCGGCAGCCCGGTCACGGCGCGGGCTGCCAGCTCTCGACGTTCCACCAGGGCCCGCTGCCGAAGCCGTGCTCGTGCGGCTCGATCTGGGTGGTCAGGCCGCGCCAGGTGTCGGCGAGGACGTAGATGTGGTCGATGTGGGTGAGGAAGATGTAGCCGGGGTTGTCCTTCAGCTCCTGCTGCACCCTGTCGTACGCCCGCTTGCGCTCGGTCTTCCCGCCGCTCTCCCGGCCCTCGACGAGGGCGGCGTCGACGTCCGGGTTCGTGTACGAGGCCATGTTGTTGAAGCCCTGGCCGGCCAGCTCGGAGTAGAGCATCGGGTAGAGGTCGAAGTCGGGGTCGGCGGGGTTGCCGCCGCCGGCGAGCACGGCGTCCTCGGCCATCCGCGGTTCGATGACCTCCCAGGTGCCGCTCTCCACCCTGGCCTCGATGCCGACCTTCTTGGCGTCGCCGGCGAAGGCGAGGGCGTGCTCCTGGCGGAGCTTGTCGCCGGAGGGGTAGTAGAGGGTGAACGAGGCGCGCTGCCCGTCCTTCTCCCGGATGCCGTCGTCGCCGACGCGCCAGCCGGCGTCGTCGAGGATCCGCTCGGCCTCCTCCGGGTCGTACGGGCGCTCGGTGCCCGCGGCGAACCACTCGCTGTCGGTGGGCACGGGCCCGTACGCGGCCTTGCCCCGGCCCTCCAGCAGCTTGTCCACCATGGTGTCGCGGTCGACGGCCACGTCCAGGGCGCGGCGGATGGCGACGTCGCCGGTGACGGGGTTGCCGGTGGGCAGGGTGACGGCCCGGTGGTCGGCGCTGGTGGCGGCGAGGGTCTGCTTGTCGTCGTCCTCGGCGAAGGTCTTGGCGAGGTTCGGCGGCAGGATGGCGCCGTCGAGGTCGCCGGAGCGCAGCCGGGTGGCGCGGACGTCGTCGTCGGCGATGATCGCCATGGTGAGCTTCTTCACCTTGGGCTCGCCGCCCCAGTAGCCGGGGTTGGCGGAGAAGGTGAGCTTCTCGCCCTTGCGCCAGTTGTCGAGGACGTAGGGGCCGGTGCCGACGGGCTCGGTGTTGAACGCGCCGGTGTTGACGTCGCCCTTGCCGGCGACGTGCTCGGGCGCGATGGGCAGCACGGTGCGCTCGGCGAAGGGGGCGTAGGGGTACTTGAGGTGGAAGACGACGGTGTCGTCGCCGTCGGCCTCGACGCTCTCGACGGCCGCCAGGTCGCCCTTGGAGGCGTTGTTGGTGCCGGGGTCGAGGATGGTCTCGTAGGTGAAGACGACGTCGGCGGCGGTGAAGGGCTCGCCGTCGCTGAACGTCACGTCGTCGCGCAGCTTGTACGTGTACGTGGTGCCGTCGTCGGTGACCTCGGGCAGCGCGCGGGCGAGGGCGGGCCGCAGCTCCAGGTCGGCGTTGCGGGCGAGGAGGCCGTCGAAGATCTTGGAGTTGCCGTCCTTGCCGTAGCCGAGGAGCGGGCTGAGGGTGTCCGGCTCGCTGGCGACGCCGACGACCACCGCGGTGCCGGCACCTCCGGAGGCGCCGGAGTCGTCGTCGGCGTCCGGGTTCGAACAGGCGGCGGCCCCCGCGAGCACCGCCGCCGCCGTGACCGAGACCGCTGCGCGTATGCCGCGGACTGACATGCCCACTCCCCTGTTGAAGGCAGACTGTTATTGCGAACCGCTCGCAATTAGAACCCATGATCGGTGCAGGGCGCAATGAGGGGTCCGCGACATGAGCGGGCCGGGTCGGGGCCCGGTGGGCGGGGAAGTCAGGCGGGGAGGTCGGCCAGGGCGGCGAGGGCGGTGCGGTGGTGGCCTGGGGTACCGAGCGCGATGCGGTCGCTCATGGCGCGCTTCAGGTACAGGTGCACCGGATACTCCCACGTCATGCCGATGCCGCCGTGCAGCTGCAGCGCCTCCTCCGCGGCCCGCACCGCCGCGTCGCCGCAGTACGCCTGGGCGACGGCGGCCGTCACCGCCGCGTCCCCGGCGCCGCGGGCCAGCGCGTCGGGGCCGGTGCGGGCGGTGGCGCGGGCCGAGACCTGCTGCAGCCACAGCCGGGCGAGCCGGTGCTTGACCGCCTGGAAGCCGCCGACGGGGCGGGCGAACTGCCGACGCTCCTTCAGATACGCCACCGTGGTCGTCAGGCACCACTCGGCGAGGCCGAGTTGCTCGGCGGCGAGCAGCCCGGCGCCGGCCAGCAGGGCGCGTTCCACGGCGGCGGCCGCCACCTCGGCGCCGGCGAGCCGGACGGCCGGGGCGGCGTCGAGGACGAGCCGGCCGAGGGGGCGGGTCAGATCGAGCGGGGTGACCGGCTCGACGGCGCCGGCGGCGGCCTCGACCGCGTGGAGGCCGTCGTCCGCGGGGACGAGGAATACGTCGGCGGCGGGTGCGTCGGCGACGGAGGACACGGCGCCGGTGAGTCGGCCGGCCGCGGCAGAGCCGCCGGGCCGAGCCCGTACGGTCGCGGTGACGGCGGCCCGCTCCCCCGCCGCACCGCCCCGCCACGGGCCCGTCGGCCACGGCACCGCGAGCACCGCCGTCCGCCGGCCCGCCGCAGTCCCCGCCAGCAGCGCGGCCACCTCGTCCCGCTCGGCCCCGCAGCCGAGCAGCGCCTCGACGGCGATCACCGCGCCGGTCAGGTACGGTGCCGGGGCCACGGAACGGCCCAGCTCCTCCAGCACGACGGCCGCCTCCCGGTGGCTCGCGCCCGCACCGCCCAGCTTCTCCGGCACCAGCAGCCCGGCGAGCCCCATCTCCCGCGCGAGCACCGCCCACAGCGCCGGGTCGTACGGCCCGGCCCCGCCCGCGCCGCCGTCCGCGCCGCCGCCGGCGGCGCGCCGGTCCTCCTCCCACGCCGCTTCGGCGCGGGCCAGCACCGCCGCCGGGCCCGCCCGGTCCGCCAGCAGCGAGCGCACCGCGGCCCGGAGGTCGTCCTCCGCCTCGGAGTACAGCAGGTCGCTCATCGGGGCAGGTCCTTCCATGCGGCGTCCTTGTCGGCGCGCGGCTCGGCCGGCAGGCCGAGAACGCGCTCGGCGACGATGTTGAGCAGGATCTCGGAGGTGCCGCCCTCGATGGAGTTGCCCTTGGCGCGCAGGTAGCGGTAGCCCGCTCCGCGGCCCAGGAAGTCGACGGTCTCGGGGCGGCGCGCGGTCCAGTCGTCGTACGTCAGGCCCTCCTCGCCGAGCAGTTCGGTCTCCAGCGCGCTGGCGCGCTGTGCCAGCGAGGCGAATGCGAGCTTCATCGCGGAGCCCTCGGGCCCGGGGTGCCCGGCGGCGAGTTGCTGGCGCAGCCGCTCGCCGGCGAGCCGGGCGGCCTCGGCCTCCACCCACAGCGCGAGCAGCCGCTGATGGAGGTCGGGGGTGCGCAGCTCGGTCCGTTCCCGCCAGGTGCGCGCGACGACCCCGATCATGCCGCCCTCGCGGGGCAGCCGGCGGGAGCCGCCGATGGCGACGCGCTCGTTCATGAGCGTGGTCTGCGCGACGCGCCAGCCGTCGCCGACGGCGCCGACGCGCTGCGCGTCGGGGACGCGCACGCCGGCGAGGTGGACCTCGTTGAACTCGGCCTCGCCG
Source organism: Streptomyces synnematoformans (assembly GCF_039531005.1). Classification (NCBI taxonomy): domain Bacteria; kingdom Bacillati; phylum Actinomycetota; class Actinomycetes; order Kitasatosporales; family Streptomycetaceae; genus Streptomyces; species Streptomyces synnematoformans. The sequence goes on along the minus strand of NZ_BAAAPF010000101.1, from coordinate 2,193 downwards.
GTGATCTGCCGCAGCGGCCGGACGTCGACGCCGGGGTCGGTCATGTCGCAGACGAAGTACGTCATGCCGCGGTGCTTGGGCACGTCCGGGTCGGTGCGGGCGAGGAGGATGGCCCAGCGGGCGTGGTGCGCGCCGGACGTCCAGACCTTCTGCCCGTCGACGACCCAGGCGTCCCCGTCCCGTACGGCGCGGGTGGCCAGGCCCGCCAGGTCGGAGCCGGCGCCGGGCTCGCTGAAGAGCTGGCACCACACCTCCTCGCCGGTCCACAGCGGGGGCAGGAAACGGCGCCGCTGTTCGGGCGTGCCGTGCTGGAGGATCGTGGGTGCGGCCATGCCGAGGCCGATCCCGGTGCGGCCGGTGTCGAGCGCGGGCGCGCCGGCGGCCTCCAGCTCGGCGTCGACGACGGCCTGCAGGGCGCGGGGCGCGCCGAGGCCGCCGAGGCCCTCGGGGTAGTGCACCCAGGCGAGGCCGGTGGCGAAGCGGGCGCGCAGGAAGTCCAGGCGCTCGGTGGCGGCGGGCGGGTGGGCGGCGAGGAACTCCCGTGTCCGGCGGGTCAGTTCGGCGGCTTCGGCGATCTCGACGGCGGCGCCGTCGGCGGCCTGGGGGGCGGTCTGCTCGGCCATGGGCGCGGCTCCCCGGGTCAGCGGGCGTCGGGTACGACGACGAGGCGGCCGGTGGTGGTGCCGTCGGCGACGCGCTGCACGGCGTCGGCCGCCTGCTCCAGCGGAACGCGCTCGCTGACCAGGGGCTTGACGGCACCCTCGGCGGCCAGCCGGGTCAGCTCGGCGTGGCAGGCGGCGACGGCGGCCGGGTCGTGGGTGTTGTAGAGGCCCCAGTGCAGGCCGACGATCGAGTAGTTCTTGACCAGCGCGTGGCCGAGCGGCGGGGCGGGCATCTCGCCGCTGGCGAAGCCGACGACGAGGATGCGGCCCTCGAACGCGACGCACTTCGTGGACTGCTGGTACGCGGCGCCGCCCACCGGGTCGTAGACGACGTCCGCGCCGCGTCCGCCGGTGGCGTCCTTGACGGCGGCGACGACGTCGTCGCGGGTGCGGTCCACGACGAGGTCGCAGCCGAGCGCCGCCGCCGTCGCGGCCTTCGCGGCGCCGCCGACGACGCCGATGACCCGGGCGCCCGCCGCCTTGCCGAGCTGGACGGCGGCGCTGCCGACGCCGCCGGCCGCGGCGTGTACGAGGAGGGTCTCGCCGGGCTGCAGCCGGGCGCGGCGGTGAAGGCCGAACCAGCCGGTCTGGTAGCCGATGTGCAGGGCGGCGGCCTCGGCGTCGTCGAGGGTGTCGGGCACGGGCCGCAGCGTGCGCGCGTCGGCGAGGGACAGCTCGGCGAAGGCGCCGGCGGGCAGCGCGGGCCGGGCGAGCACCCGGGTCCCCGGCTCGTACGGCACGCCCTCCGCGGCGGCGACGACCTCGGCGCACATCTCGACGCCGGGGGTGAACGGCAGCGAGGGGCTGACCTGGTACTCGCCGCGGCAGAGCAGCGCGTCGGGGAAGTTCACGCCGGCTGCGCGCACCCGCAGCACGACCTGCCGGCCGTCCGGGCCGGCCGCCGGGACCGGGTCGGGGACGTCCTCAAGCCGCATGACCTCGCGCGGCTCGCCGTTCTCGTGCACTCGCCAGGCCTTCATGCCGCGTCTCCTCCGTGTCCGCGCGCCGTCACCGGGCCGCTCTGCCACATACTAAGCGGTCGGTTTTGCCCCGGGAACACCCCGGACAGCTTGCCTCCACCGGGTGACGCTCCGGGGCGCTCGGCCGGACACGGCGGCCGGAGCGGACGTCATGGCGCGGTCTGCTCCGTGCATCCGGGTGTCCGATCCGCGCCGGGAAGGAAAGCCGTGCCGCTCCCCCGCGGCCGACCGCCCGGGCGCCGCCGTCCTGGTCTCGGCAGCGACTCGCGCGCCGGGCTGACGCCGGCCGAGAAGGGCCGGTGGCACGCGGGCGGCGCCGCCCCCGCCGGCCACTCCGGAAAGATCAACGCGGCCCTGCGGCACGGCGGCCCCGAGCTGCTGACGCGCACCGTGGAGCGCGCCACCGGGCCGGGCGTCGACCACTATCTGCAGGCGCGGTTCAAGGGCTTCGTCCGGGCCGTCGACGCGCTCGGCGGCGCGCACGCTGCAGGACCCGGGCAGGCGCGCGGAGCTGGCCGGCGCGGGCGTGCGCGGGCCGCGCACGGGCGGCC
>NZ_BAAAPF010000100.1:0-21773 GCF_039531005.1 Streptomyces synnematoformans | reverse complement strand
GCCGCCGCGGCCGACGACGTGGATGGTGCCGGCCAGCAGCAGCCGCAGCAGCTCCCGCCCGCGCTGCACCCGGCCGTCGGCCGGGCCGGGGCCGGCGGGAGGGGCCGCGGGGGAGTCAGTGCGCACCGCCCACCTCCAGCGCGACCACGCCCGCCGCGACCAGCACGAGCCCGGCGACCTGCACCCGGGTCAGGCCGTCGCCGAGGAAGGCCGCGCCGACCAGCGCCACCAGGGCGACGCCGGCGGCGGCCCAGATGCCGTACGCGATGCCGATGGACATGCCGCGCTTGAGGACCATGCTCAGCAGCGTGAAGGCCGTGAGGTAGCCGACGACCACGACGACGGAGGGGACGATCTTGGAGAAGCCGTCCGACAGGCGCAGTGAGACCGTTGCCGTCACCTCGCTGAGTATCGCGCCGATCAGCAGCACGTAGGTCATCGTCCGCCTCTCCCCGTGTCGCCACAAACTAGCTGGACATCTGTCCAGGTTCTTGAGTGTACGGCACGGAGCCGGGGCGGCCGGGGTGCGGGGGCGCGCGGTCAGCGTTCGCGTTCGGCCAGCTTCAGCAGGTGGTCGGCGAGCGAGCGCCCGCCGGACGGGTCGCGGCTGATCACCATCAGGGTGTCGTCGCCCGCGATCGTGCCGAGGATCGCGTTCAGCTCCGCCGCGTCGATCGCGGACGCGAGGAACTGCGCCGCACCGGGCGGGGTGCGGAGCACGACGATGTTCGCCGACGCCTCGGCGGAGATGAGCAGCTCCCCGGCCAGGCGCGCCATCCGCTCCTCCTTGGCCGACTCCCCCAGCGGCACCTGCGGGGTGCGGAAGCCGCCCTCGGAGGGCACGGCGTAGATCAGCTCGCCGCCGGTGTTGCGGATCTTGACCGCCCCCAGCTCATCGAGGTCGCGCGAGAGCGTCGCCTGCGTCACCGTCAGGCCGTCGTCGGCGAGGAGCCTCGCGAGCTGGCTCTGCGAGCGGACCGGCTGCCGGTTCAGGATGTCCACGATCCTCCGGTGGCGTGCCGTGCGCGTGTGCGGCACGGCGGGACCGTTGTGCTCCTCGGACATCGTCACGTCACTCTCCGGCTCGTCGGGGCTGCGCGGCGGGATCCGCCGCGTCGAGCACGGCGGGCAGCGCGGCGAGCAGGGCGTCCGCCTCCGCCTCGCCGAGGACCAGCGGCGGGGCGAGCCGGATCACGTCCGGCGCCACCGCGTTGACCAGGAATCCCGCAGCCTGGGCCGCCTGTTGCACCCGGGGTGCGACGGCCTCGGTGAGCACCATACCGAGCAGCAGCCCCGCGCCCCGCACATGGTCGACAAGCGGGTGCCCCAGCCGCCAGATTCCGTCCCGCAGCCGCTCCCCCACGCCCTTGACCCGCTCCAGCAGCCCCTCGGACTCGATCACGTCCAGCACCGCGAGCGCGGCGGCGCAGGCCACCGGGTTGCCACCGAAGGTGGAGCCGTGCCGGCCGGGGGTGAGCAGGCCGGCGGCCGGCCCGAAGGCCAGCGTGGCGCCGATCGGCAGCCCGCCGCCGAGGCCCTTGGCGAGGGTGACGACGTCCGCCTCCACGCCCTGCGCCTGCGCGGCGAACCAGTGGCCCGTGCGCCCGATGCCTGTCTGCACCTCGTCGAGGACGAGCAGCGCGCCGGCGGACCGGGTGATCTCGCGGGCGGCGGCCAGGTAGCCCTCCGGCGGCACGACCACGCCGTTCTCGCCCTGCACCGGCTCGACGATCACCAGCGCGGTGTCCTCGGTGACCGCGGCGCGCAGCGCGTCCGCGTCCCCGTACGGCACGTGCGTGACCTCGCCCGGCAGCGGCCCGAAGCCCGCCTGCTTGCCGGGCTGCCCGGTGAGCGCCAGGGCTCCCATGGTGCGGCCGTGGAAGCCGCCCTCGGTGCCCACCATGTGCGTACGGCCCGTCAGCCGGCCGATCTTGAACGCGGCCTCGACCGCCTCCGTGCCGGAGTTGGAGAAGTACACCCGCCCCGGCCGGCCGGCGAGGTCGAGCAGCCGCTCGGCGAGCGCCACCGGGGGCTCGGCGACGAAGAGGTTGGAGACGTGGCCGAGCGTGGCGATCTGCGCCGAGACCGCCTCGACGACCGCCGGGTGGGCGGTGCCGAGCGAGTTGACGGCGATGCCGCTGACGAAGTCCAGGTACTCGTTGCCGTCGGCGTCCCACAGCTTCGCGCCCGCGCCGCGGACCAGCGGCAGGCGGGGGGTGCCGTAGTTGTCCATCAGCGCGCCCTGCCAGCGCTCCGTCAGCTCCGCGTTGCCGCCCGTGCCGCCCGTGCCGCCGCTCGTGTCGCCGCTCATGTCGCAGGCCCTTCCGCATCCGGCACGACCATCGTGCCGATGCCCTCGTCCGTGAAGATCTCCAGCAGGATGGAGTGCGGCACCCGGCCGTCGATGACGCGCGCGGTGTGCACGCCGTGGCGCACCGCGTACAGGCAGCCCTCCATCTTCGGCACCATGCCGCTGGCCAGCTCGGGCAGCAGCCGCTCCAGTTCGCCGGCGGTCAGCCGGCTGATGACCTCGTCGCTGTCCGGCCAGTTCTCGTACAGCCCCTCGACGTCGGTGAGGACCATCAGGGTCTCCGCGCCGAGCGCGGCGGCCAGCGCGGCGGCGGCGGTGTCGGCGTTGACGTTGAAGACCTCGCCGGCCGCGTCGGCCTCGTCGGCGGAACGGGCGACCGACGAGACCACCGGGATGCGGCCGTCGGCGAGCAGCGCCGCGATCGCGCCGGTGTCGATGGCGGCGACCTCGCCGACGCGGCCGATGTCGACCGGCTCGCCGTCGACCAGCGGGCGGTGCCGGGTGGCGGTGATGGTGTGCGCGTCCTCGCCGGTCAGGCCGACGGCGAAGGGGCCGTGCTCGTTGAGCAGCCCGACCAGCTCGCGCTGCACCTGCCCGGCGAGCACCATCCGTACGACGTCCATCGCCTCCGGCGTCGTCACCCGCAGCCCGGCGCGGAACTCGCTGGCCAGGCCGTGCCGGTCGAGCTGCGCGCTGATCTGCGGGCCGCCGCCGTGCACGACGACGGGCCGGAGCCCGGCGTGCCGGAGGAAGACGACGTCCTGGGCGAAGGCGCGTTTCAGGTCCTCGTCGACCATGGCGTTGCCGCCGAACTTGACCACGACGACCTTGCCGTGGTGGCGGGTCAGCCACGGCAGCGCCTCGATGAGGATCTGCGCCTTGGGCAGGGCGGTGTGCTTGCGGGTGGGGGCGGTCGGGGCCGCGGGGGTGGCGGTCACGAGCTGTACGCGCTGTTCTCGTGGACGTAGTCGGCCGTCAGATCGTTGGTCCAGACGACCGCGCCGGCCTCGCCCGCCGCCAGGTCCGCCACGATGTGGACCTGGCGGTAGCGCATGTCGACCAGGTCGCGGTCCTCGCCGAACGAGCCGTTCTTGCACACCCACACGCCGTTGATCGCGACGTTCAGCCGGTCCGGCTCGAAGGCAGCGGACGTGGTGCCGATCGCGGCGAGCACGCGGCCCCAGTTGGGGTCCTCGCCGTGGATGGCGCACTTGAGGAGGTTGTTGCGGGCGATGGAGCGGCCCACCTCCACCGCGTCGTCCTCGCCGGCGGCGTTCACCACCTCGACCTTGATCTCCTTGCTCGCGCCCTCGGCGTCGGCGACGAGCTGCCGCCCGAGGTCGTCGCAGACGGCCCGTACCGCCTCGGCGAACTCCGCCGGCTCCGGCCGGACCCCGGACGCGCCGGAGGCCAGCAGCAGCACGGTGTCGTTGGTGGACATGGCGCCGTCGGAGTCGACGCGGTCGAAGGTCGTACGGGTCGCGGCGCGCAGCGCGGCGTCCAGCTCGGCGGCGGGTACGTCGGCGTCGGTGGTGAGGACGACGAGCATGGTGGCCAGGCCCGGCGCGAGCATGCCGGCGCCCTTGGCCATGCCGCCGACGGTCCACGCCGCGCCGCCGTCCGCGCCGGCTGTCCCGGCTGTCCCGCCGGTGACCACCGCGGTCTTGTGCACGGTGTCCGTGGTCTTGATCGCGATGGCGGCCTTCTCGCCGCCGTGCGCGGACAGCTCGGCCGCGGCCCGCCCGACGCCCGGCAGCAGCTTGTCCATCGGCAGCAGCGTGCCGATCAGCCCGGTGGACGCGACCGCGACCTCCGCGGCGCTGTGCCCGAGCACCTCGGCGACGCGCTCGGCGGTGGCGTGGGTGTCCTGGAAGCCGCGGGGCCCGGTGCAGGCGTTGGCGCCGCCGGAGTTCAGGACGACGGCCGACACCTCACCGCCCTTGAGCACCTGCTCGGACCAGACGACCGGGGCGGCCTTGACGCGGTTGGCGGTGAAGACGCCGGCGGCGGCGCGTCGCGGCCCCTCGTTGACCACGAGGGCCAGATCCGGGTTGCCGTTCTCCTTGATCCCGGCGGCGATGCCCGCCGCCGTGAACCCTTTCGCTGCCGTGACGCTCACTGTGTCTCCTCGTTCGCTTCTCCGCCCGCGCGGCGAAGGCGCGGTCCGCCGTTCGGGCTCGGCCGGGCAGCCGCGCGTGCGACGCTCACGGTGCCACTCCTGTCAGAGAGAGCCCCAGCTCCTCAGGGAGGCCGAGGGCGATGTTCATGCTCTGCACCGCGCCGCCGGCGGTGCCCTTGGTGAGGTTGTCGATGGCGCTGACCGCGACGATGCGCTGGGCGCGCTCGTCGTACGCGACCTGCAGCAGCGCGGTGTTGGCGCCGGTGACCGCGCCGGTGGCGGGCCACTGGCCGGGCGGCAGCAGCCGGACGAACGGCTCGCCCTGGTACGCCTTCTCGTACGCGGCGCGCACCGCGTCCGCGGTCGTGCCGGGCCGGGCGCGCGCCGTGCTGGTGGCGAGGATGCCGCGGGGCATCGGGGCGAGGGTCGGGGTGAAGGAGACGGTGACCCGCTCCCCCGCCACGGCGCTGAGGTTCTGGCTCATCTCCGGCGTGTGCCGGTGCCCGCCGCCGACGCCGTACGGGCTCATGGAGCCCATCACCTCGCTGCCCAGCAGGTGCGGCTTGAGCGCCTTGCCGGCGCCGGAGGTGCCGGAGGCGGCGACGACGACGGCCTCCGGCTCGGCGAGCCCGCCGGCGAAGGCCGGGAACAGGCCGAGGGACACGGCGGTCGGATAGCACCCGGGCACCGCGACGCGCCGGACCCCGAGGAGCGCGTCGCGGTGCCCGGGCAGCTCGGGGAGCCCGTAGGGCCAGGTGCCGGCGTGCGGTGTGCCGTAGAACCGCTCCCATTCGGCGGCGTCGGCGAGCCGGTGGTCGGCGCCGCAGTCGACGACGAGCACGTCGTCGCCGAGGGCCGCGGCGACGGCGGCGGACTGCCCGTGCGGCAGCGCGAGGAACACCACGTCGTGCCCGGCGAGCGCGGCGGGCGTCGTCTCGGCCAGCTCCCGGCCGGCGAGCGGCGCGAGGTGCGGCTGTATGTCGCCGAGGAGCCGGCCGGCGTTGGCGTGGGCGGTGAGCGCCCCGATCTCGACCCCGGGATGCGCCAGCAGCAGCCGCAGCAGCTCCCCGCCCGCATACCCGCTCGCCCCGGCCACTGCCACCCGCACGGTCATCCGCTCCTCCTCGCTCACGGCATGACTATACGGAACTCGGCAGAGCTATGCAAAGATGATGCGGGTGGGCCGGGACGAGGCACCGTGTGGCAGGCGCGGCGGAGTCCGGCGGCGGGCCGCACAGGCGGCGGACGCGCGCGCAGACCGCGCCCGCGGCGGCGCACCGGTGCGCCGGTGCGGCCCGCCGCGCGCTCAGCTCTTCGGTGGGACCTCCGGGACCGGCAGCAGCAGGGCGCCGAAGGCGCCCGCGGGCACCGCCGGGGTGCGTGGGGGTACCGGGCGGACGCGGGCGTACGGGCGGTCCTGGGCCGGGCGCGGGTCCTCCTCGCCCTTGTTGGGCCACAGCGCCATCGCCCGCTCCGCCTGCGCCGTGATCGTCAGCGACGGGTTCACGCCGAGGTTCGCCGAGACCGCCGAGCCGTCCACGACGGAGATCCCGGGGTGGCCGTACAGCCGGTGGTACGGGTCGATGACGCCGTGCTCCGCGTCCTCACCGATCGGGCAGCCGCCGAGGAAGTGCGCGGTCAACGGGGTGCCCATCAGCTCGCCGAGGTTCGTGCCCGGCTGGCCGCCGATCTGCTCGGCGAGCAGCCGCGCCGCCTCCGCGCCCTCGGGGATGTGCGCCGGGTTGGGCGCGCCGTGGCCCTGGCGGGCCGTGAGCAGGCCCTTGCCGAGGCCCTTGTCCTTCAGGTGCGTCGTCAGCGAGTTGTCGTGGGTCTGCATGACGAGCCCGATGATGGTCCGCTCCGACCAGCGGTACGTCGTGGCGGTGCGCGCGACCAGCACCGGGTGCCGCAGGTACGCCCCCAGCGCGCGCAGCGCCTTGGGCAGCTTCCCCGCCGCCTTGAACTGCGGGACGCACAGCAGCGCCATGGCGTTGGAGCCCTTGCCGTAGCGCACGTTCTCGATGTGCGTGGTGGCGTTGGGGTGGATGGAGGAGGTGATGGCCACGCCCTTGGTGAAGTCCAGCTCGTCCGCGCCGTGCTTCTTGCGGTACGTGCGCGGGAAGGTCACCGCGCCGACCAGCGCCTCGGAGTTGGTGCGGGTCAGCTCGCCGAGGCGCGGCGAGAGCCCGGGCAGCCGGCCGGCGGCCCGCATGCGGTGCAGCAGGGTCTGCGTGCCGTACGTGCCCGCCGCGACCACCACGCGGTCGCAGCGCAGCACCTCCCGCCGGCCGCGGCGGCGCCTGTTCGTCGGCACGGTGGTCACCTCGTAGCCGCCGCCGGCGGCCTCGTGCACGTCGACGACGGTGGTGAGCGGGTGGATGACGGCGCCGCGCCGCTCGGCGAGGTAGAGGTAGTTCTCCGTGAGGGTGTTCTTCGCGCCGTAGCGGCAGCCGGTCATGCACGAGCCGCACTGCACGCACGCCACGCGCTCCGGTCCCGCGCCGCCGAAGTACGGGTCGGGGACGGTCTCGCCGGGGGCGGCCTTCGCCTCGCCGCCGGCGTCGCGGCCGTCGCCGTAGAAGACGCCGACGGGGGTGAGCCGGAAGGTGTCGCCGACGCCCATGCGTTCCGCGGTGGCCTTCAGGTACGTGTCCGGGGCGGTGGTCGTGGGGTTCTGCCGGACGCCGAGCATCCGCCGCGCCTGGTCGTAGTACGGGGCCAGCTCCTCCTGCCAGTCGGTGATGTGGCCCCACTGCCGGTCCTGGAAGAAGGCGGGGGGCGGCACGTAGAGGGTGTTGGCGTAGTTGAGCGAGCCGCCGCCCACGCCGGCGCCGGCGAGCACCATGACGTTGCTGAGCAGGTGGATGCGCTGGATGCCGTACAGGCCGAGGGCGGGGGCCCACAGGTAGTCGCGCAGCCGCCAGGAACTCTTCGGCAGCTCCTCGCGGTCGAACCTCCGCCCGGCCTCCAGCACGCCGACCTTGTAGCCCTTCTCGGTCAGGCGCAGGGCGGCCACCGAGCCGCCGAAGCCGGAACCGATCACGATCACGTCGTACGAGCTCATCGCTGACCGCTCCCTCGCGCACGCGTGCTGCCGCTACCTACTTGGCAGTAGACTTACCTACCCGTAGGGAGTTGGCAATGCCCCCGACATCATCCGTCCGCCGCATCTCCGCGTCCACCGGCGGCGCTCACACCCAGCCGTCGACGTGCAGGCTCCACCGCCCCGGCCGGCCCGTCAGGGTGATCGTCGACAGCGGCATCACGTCGATGTGCCAGTACGACGCGGGCGGCGCCTTCAGCGCGTAGACCAGGGCGGCGCGCATGATGGAGGGCTCGGTGACGGCCAGCACGTGGGTGCCGTCGTCCACCGGGCGGGTGTCCAGCCAGCCCCCTATCCGCTGGATGAACGTGATCAGCGGCTCGCCGCCGTGCGGTGCGGAGTGGGGATCCGCGAGCCACTCGTCCACGTCGCGCGGCTCGGTCATCATCACCTCCTCCAGCGTGCGGCCCCGCCACCGGCCCATGTCGCAGTCGCGCAGGGCGACCTGGGCCAGCGGCGCGAGGCCGAGCACCCGGCCGGTCTCGCGGGACCGCTGCGTGGGCGAGCAGTACCGCAGTTCGGCGGCGGCCAGCGGGGAGAACACCGGAATGGCACGTTCGGCCGCCACCCAGCCCGCCGCGTCCAGCGGCCGGTCGTCGTCGAAGCGCTCCGCGAGCCGCGAGGAGTTGCGGGCCGCGGCGAGCAGCGTGAGACGAACGTTCATGCGGCGATGGTAGGAGCGCGATCACTCCGTGCCCAGAGCCATCCACCGGGTCGGATCGGCGAGCGGCTCGAAGCCGTACTTGGCGTAGAGGCCGTGGGCGTCGCCGGTCGCCAGCAGGATGCGGCCCAGCCGGTACGGCGCGAGGTGGTCGCGGACGGCGGCGACCAGCCCCCTGCCGACCCCGGCGCCGCGGGCGTCCCGGGCCACGTAGACGTCGCAGAGCCAGGCGAAGGTGACGCGGTCGGTGACGACGCGGGCGTACGCCACCTGCCGGCCACCGGGGTCCGGGGCGGCCCCGCCGGGGGTGCCGGGATCCGGGGCGTAGACGCCGAAGTTCAGCGAGTTGTCGATCGCGGTGTCCTGCTGCGCGCGGCTGCGCCCGAGCGCCCAGTAGGCGTCGGTGGCCAGCCAGCGGTGGACGAGCGCGCGGTCGAGCCGGGCGGGATCGGTGGAGATCTCGTAGGGAGCGGGCACATGATCCATGCGCAGAGCCTCGCACGCGGTGGATGGCACGTACACCGGAATTCTCCGGGGAGCCGGGAGCGGCGGGCGACCCTAGACTGGCGTCACGGACCCAGCTCTGCTGTGACGAGCCGGACAGGGAGGTCGATCCATGCACGCGGAAGTGGGCGACAGGCTGTGTGTGCACGGTCGCGTCGTCGGGCAGGAGGACCGGACGGCGGAGATCGTCGAAGTCCTGGGCGCGGACGGCGAGCCGCCCTACCGGGTGCGGTTCGAAGACGGACACGAGGCGCTCATGTCGCCCGGCCCGGACTCCGTGGTCCGGCATCGGGACCGGGAGCCCGGGCCGGGCTGACGCCCGCGGCCGCGGGTGCCGGGCGGCCGGGACGACGAGGGGCGGTACTGCGCGCGCCGCCGGCGGCGGGTCGGCGGCGGCGCGCGCCGCTAGCAGCGCGGAGGGCGCGCCGGCCTGCGGTAGTGGTCGGCGACCAGCGTGCTGACCGCGCCCAGCGGGTCCTGGGGCAGCAGCTTCGCGGAGAAGTACATGTTGCCCTGGACCTCCGGGTAGCCCTGGCAGAACGTCAGGTGCCGGGACAGCTCCGCCGGGTCGAACCAGGCCTCGGGCTGCCCGGCGGCGCCGACCTTGTACAGCGCCTCGCCGATGTAGAGGTTGACGCCGGTGCCCGCCACCACGTCGTTCCACCAGGGCACGAGCTTGGCGTAGTCGGCGACGGCGAAGCCGATGTTCCAGTACACCTGCGGGACGACGTAGTCGATCCAGCGCTCGCGCACCCACGTGCGGGTGTCGGCGTAGAGGTCGTCGTACGTCTCCACGCCCGCCTGGGTGTCGGAGCCCTCGGGGTCGGTGTCCGCGTTCCGCCAGATCGCGAACGGACTGACGCCGAACTGCACCTTCCGCTTCGTCCGCTTAATGGCCCGGCCCAGCTCCGCGATCAGCAGGTCGATGTTGTTGCGCCGCCAGTCGGCCTTGTCCGCGAACCCGCCGCCGTACCGCCGGAACGTCTCCTCGTCCGCGAACTCCTCGCCCGCGACCGGGTAGGGGTAGAAGTAGTCGTCGAAGTGCACGGCGTCGATGTCGTAGCGGCGTACGGCGTCGAGGATGCAGCGCTGGGTGAAGCGCCGGACCTCCGGCACCCCCGGGTTGTAGTAGATCTTGCCGCCGTACGGGACGATCCATTCGGGGTGCCGGTTCGCCGGGTGCTCCGGCACCAGCTTCTCCGCGAGCGCGTCGTTGCGCACCCGGTAGGGGTTGAACCAGGCGTGCAGCTCCAGCCCCCGCCGGTGCGCCTCGCGCACCGCGAAGCCGAGCGGGTCCCAGCCCGGGTCCTCGCCCTGGGTCCCGGAGAGCCACTCCGACCACGGCTCGTACGGCGACGGCCACATCGCGTCGGCCGTCGGGCGGGCCTGGAAGACCACGGTGTTCAGCCGGCGGTCCGCCGCCTCGTCCAGCCGGGCCAGCAGCTGCCGCTGCTGCTCCGCGGCGCTCAGGCCCTGCTGGACCGGCCAGTCGATGTTCGCCACCGTCGCCACCCACGAGCCGCGCATCTGCCGGACCGGACGGCCGTGGCCGCGGCCGTGGCCGTCCGCGCCGGCGGCCGCCACCGCGTCGCCCGCCACGGTCACCGCGGACAGGGCGCCCACCGCCGCGGCACCGAACCGGCGCCGGCTGAGGTGGTGCGGTCTTTCGGGAGTGCTGCTCCCCATCTGGATCCTCCGAGTGTCGCCGGGAACACGAATCCGACTGAGCCGAGTGGTCTGAACCAGTCGTCAGTTGCGGGCACATCCTCGCGTCCGGCGTCACCCGGAGACAAGAGCCATGCGCTACGCGGGTAACGTCGGGGTCCGAAAGGGTTGCCCACACGGCAGGACGAGGGACGAGGAGAGACATTGACCGACATCGAACGCGTCGGAGTGGTCGGATCCGGCCAGATGGGCTCGGGCATCGCCGAGGTGTGTGCCCGCTCCGGGCTTCAGGTCGCCGTCGCCGAGACCACCGGCGACGCCCTCGAACTGGGCCGTACCCGCGTCACCAACTCGCTCGCCAAGGCCGCGGAGCGCGGCAAGCTCAGCGAGCAGGAACGGGACGAGGCGCTGGCCGCGATGAGTTTCACAACTGATCTCGGAGAGCTGGCGGACAGTGACCTCGTGATCGAGGCGGTGGTGGAAAACGAGCAGGTAAAGACCGAAATCTTCCAGATCCTGGACCAGGTCGTCGTCCGCCCCGACGCCGTCCTCGCCTCGAACACCTCCTCCATCCCGCTGGTCAAGCTCGCCGTCGCCACCTCGCGACCGGAGCAGGTCATCGGGATGCACTTCTTCAACCCCGCCCCCGTCCAGCGCCTCGTCGAGCTGATCCCGGCCCTGACCACCAGCGACGAGACCCTCAAACGGACCGAGTCGCTGGCCCGCGACGTGCTCGGCAAACACGCCATCCGGGCCCAGGACCGCTCCGGTTTCGTGGTGAACGCGCTGCTCATCCCGTACCTGCTGGGGGCGGTCCGGATGTTCGAGTCGGGCATCGCGACCCGCGAGGACATCGACAACGGCATGGAACTGGGCTGCGCCCACCCGATGGGCCCTCTCAAGCTCGCGGACCTCATCGGCCTCGACACCGTCGTCTCGGTGGCCGACTCGATGTACGACGAGTACAAGGAACAGCTCTACGCGACGCCGCCGCTGCTGTCCCGGATGGTCGAGGCGGGCCGGCTGGGCCGCAAGTCGGGCGCCGGGTTCTACGCTTACTAGTCGGTTCGTACGACAGAACTGCCCACGCAATCACCACGGCCGGCGGCCGCCACACGGGCCGCCGGCCTCGGGCCGGATCGGATTGATCGATCCGGCCCCCGCCTGGCAGCTCACCAGGAAGGTCGGAGCGTGACGCTCCTGTGCAGTAGGCCCGCCCTCGGTCACCACTCCGGCGGCCAGCATCGCCGGCAGTAGCACGTCGGGCCGCGTACCGCCGCGGTCGTGCTCTTCGGCGATGGGCAGCTGTAGCAGTACCGCTTCGTGACACATCAGGCTCGGTGTGCATGCCGTCGCCGGCACCGGCCTCCACCAGGAGCGACCAGTCACCGATCACCGCCAGGCGGCCGACAGATGCGGGCAGTGGAGCATCGCAGCCTGCGCAGGAGTCGCCAGGACTTGAGGGTGGCGACGGCCTGTTCGACGAGGGCCCGGATGGCGGCGAGCGTGCTGATGATGCCGTGCTCGCGGCCCGCGCGCAGATCGTGGACGGCTCCGGAGACGGCCGGTGAGGCCCACGGCAGTCGGCCCATGAGGACTTCGACGCCCTCCAGGACGTCCTGAGGTGCTGGACCGGTATCTGCACCACCTGCCAACAGTCCCTGCCACCAGACCACATACGGCATCAAGACCGGGACAGACCCAACGGACTCCTACTAAGGGTCGTCTCAGCTTCGCTCGTTAGGAAGTAGGCATCAGATCAGCGATGTGACCGTATGTAGGAGGCTAGTGATGGCAGTCAACGCAGCGCCGTCCGGGGAAGCGCCGGCCGGTCGGTTGGCAGGCCGGTGGGTGCCGTGGTTGGTGATTGGCCTGTGGTTGGTGCTGGCGGCGGGCATGGTGCCGCTGAGCGGAAAGTTGAGCTCGGTCACCACCGACAGCGTCGTAGACACCCTGCCGGCCAGCGCCGAGTCCACCAAGGTCGCGGTACTGGAGGACAGCCTCCCCGACGGTGACGACAACACGTTCGTCTTCGTGTACCACCGCGCCGGCGGCATGACCGACGCCGACCGCGCGACGGTCGAGCGCCACTACGACACCCTTGCCCAGCGGTACCCGACGCGGGCGACGGCGGCGGGCGGCGAGGACGGTGAGGGCTCACCGACGATCCCCTCCACCGATCGCGAGGCGATGATGTTCACCCTCGAGGTGAGCACGACCTACGGCCCACCGGAGGAAATCGTCGGCCCGTTGCGTGACGCCGCGAAGGACCGCCCCTCCGGCCTGGAACTCCACGTGACCGGCCCGGGCGCGATCGACGGCGACATGGATGCCGTCTTCGACGGCATCGACGTGCAGGTCCTCCTCACCACCATCGTCGTCGTCACGCTCCTGCTCATCCTCACCTACCGCAGCCCGGTGTTGTGGATCATCCCGCTGGTGGCCGTCGGCGCGGCCGCACTGACCTCGATGGGGACCGTCTACCTGCTCGTCAAGGGCTTCGGCATCGTGGTCAACGACCAGAACTCGGCGCTGCTGACGATCCTGGTGTTCGGCGTCGGCACGGACTACGCGCTGTTGCTCATCGCTCGGTATCGGGAGGCACTGCACCACCATGAGAACGTCCGGGTCGCGATGGTTCACGCGCTACGCAGCGCGGCGCCGGCCATCGTCGCGTCCGCGGCCACCGTGGTCGCCGGCCTGCTCTGCCTGCTCGTCGCCGACCTGAACAGCACCAGCGGGTTGGGCCCGATCGGCGCGGCCGGCATCCTGTGCGCGCTGGTGGCCATGCTGACGCTGTTCCCGGCGGTGCTCGTGGTGCTCGGCAGGCGGATCTTCTGGCCGGCCATCCCGCGGTTCAGCACGGCCGTGGAGAAGAAGCCGGGGCTGTGGGGACGGCTCGGCGCCGCCATCAGCCGCCGCCGGTGGGTGGCGACGCTCGGCTCGCTCGGAGTCCTCGGGGTGCTCGCCCTCGGGCTGGCGGGCAACACCGGCGCCCTGCGGGAGCAGGACCAGTTCCTGTCCGCGCCGGAGTCGGTCACCGGCTTCACCGTTCTCCGCCAGCACTTCCCGGAGGCCGGCGGACAGCCGATAACGATATTCACACGGCCGGCGCACCAGGAGCGGGTGCTCGACATCGTCAAGGACACTCGCGGTGTAGCCCTGGCCGTCCCGGAGGAGACCAGCCGTGGCTGGGCCGGCATCTCCGCGTTCCCGAAGGACGCGCCGGACACCGTCGCAGAGTACGACACGATCAAGCGGGTGCGCACCGCCGTGCACGCGGTGAGCGGGGCGGAGGCGATCGTCGGCGGGCCGAGTGCGGAGAACCTCGACACCGAGGTGACCACCAGGCGCGACGAGAAGCTGGTGATCCCTCTGGTGCTCGGCGTCGTCCTGATCGTCCTCGGGCTGCTGCTCCGAGCGATCGTGGCCCCGCTGGTCCTGATGGCCACCGTGATCGTCTCGTTCGCCGCGGCCTTCGGCGGCAGCGTGTTCGTCTTCGACACGATCCTCGGGTTCAAGGGGATCGACTACTCGGTGCCGCTGCTGGCATTCCTGTTCCTGGTGGCGCTCGGCGTCGACTACAACATCTTCCTGACCAGCCGGGCCCGGCAGGAGACCGTGCGCCTCGGCACCAGAGAGGGCATGCTCAAAGCCCTCTCCGCCACCGGTGGCGTCATCACCTCGGCGGGCCTGGTCCTGGCGGCCACGTTCGCGGTCCTCGTCACACTTCCGCTGGTGATGCTGATCGAGGTCGGGTTCCTGGTCGCCCTCGGCGTGCTGCTCGACGCCCTGCTGGTGCGGTCGGTCCTGGTGCCCGCCCTCACCCTGCTGATCGGCCGGCGGATCTGGTGGCCGAGCCGGCTGTCCCGTCCAGCGGCGGAGCTGCCGGACGGTCAACAGCCGCTCGCCGACGACGAGGAGCCCGCGCTGCAACGGTGAGCGCCGCGGCGGCACGGACGAGATCCGGGACGGGGCCCCAGGCCCGTCCCGGATCTTTTCATGGGCCCGACGGTCGCCGCCCTCTGGTCCTGCGCCACGCGCCGGGGCCGGGGTCGGCGCATCGCGGTGTCCTGCCCCGACGGTGCGCCGCGCGGGGCCATGCCCGAGGGCCGCCGTCCCTCGTCCTGCGCCGCGCCGCCGGTGCGGGTCAGCGCACCGTGGTGTCCTCCCCGGCGGTGTGCCGCGCGATCGGGGCGGGCGGGGCCGCGGCCGGCAGGCCGACCCGAAGCAGCGCGCCACCACGTGCGGAGCGGGCGACGGTGACCCGGCCGCCGTGGGCGTCGACGACCCGCTGCACGATCGACAGCCCCAGACCGGATCCCGGCAACGCCCGGGCGCTGTCGGCACGGTAGAACCGGTCGAACACCCGCGGTACGTCGGCGGCGTCGATGCCGGGCCCGGCGTCGTCGACCTCGAGCACCGCCGACGTGCCCTCGGCACGGAGCCGGACCTGGACCGGCTGGTCCGCGGGGGACCACTTGCCGGCGTTGTCGACGAGGTTGAGCACCGCCCGCTGGAGCGCAGCGGGACGCCCGTTCACCCACACGGAGGTCACGTCGAGCGCGACCTCGATGTCGGGCACGCGGGAACGCGCCCGGATCGCGGCGGCCCCCACCACGTCGGCGAGGTCGAGCAGCTCGGTGCTCTCGTCGCTGACGTCACCGCGCGCCAGGTCGGTCAGCTCGGCGACAAGGGTGCTCAACTCGGCCACCTGGGCACCGAGTTCGTTGACCAGCCGGGTCCGGCTCTCCGCCGGCAGTGCGCTGTCCAGGGTGCCGCGCCGATCGAGCCGGATCAGCAGCTCGACGTTGAGGCGCAGGCTGGTGAGCGGGGTCTTGAGTTCGTGGGCGGCGTCCTCGGCGAGCAGCCGCTGGGCCCGCCGGGAGTCCCTGAGCGCGGCGAGCATGTCGTTGATCGCCTGGATCAGCCGCCGGATCTCCCCACCGCCCTCATCCTGGATGTCGGCGTCGAGATCCCGGGTGTGCGCGACACGTACCGCGGCGGCGGTCAGCCGGTCGATCGGTGCCAGCCCGGTCCGCGCCACGGTCCGCCCGACAAGGGCGCCGCCGACCACGCAGAACAGCCCGATCAGCAGCATGCCGAACCCGAACCGGTTGATCGGGCTGTCGTCGACGACGCGGGCTACCTGGACCGCGCCGTCGCCCGCCCGCAGCGTGTAGATGAGGTAGCCGTCCTCGTCGCTGTCGTTCGACTCCATCAGGTCGGCCGACGCGCCCCGCACCACGCGCCCGGCGGGCTCGCTCACCGGGGGCAGCGCGGGTTGGCCGGCCGGCGTCCGGATCGAGCCGTCGGGCAGGATGACCCGCACCAGCCGGCCGGATCCGGGATACGGCGGTAGCTGGACCTGCGCCAGACCGGCGCGCTCCGCGTTCGTCGCCAGGACGCGGGAGTCGGCGCGCAGCTGGTTCTCGGCGCTGTCCCGCAGCTCCCAGTCCAGTAGCTCGCTGGCCACCTGGAAGGCCACGAACACGCTGAACGCGATGGCCGTCGCCGCGATCACCGTCAGCCTGGTCCGCAGGGACCGCCGGCGCCACCATCGGGTCAGCCGGCGCGGTTCCCGGCGGGCGGGCCTGCTCACGGAGGAGTCTCCCGCAACGTGTATCCCAGGCCGCGCAGCGTGTAGACCAATCGCGGCTCACCCTCGGCCTCCATCTTGCGGCGCAGGTAGCTCACGTATACCTGGAGGTTGTTGGCGGTGGCGCTCATGTCGAAGCCCCAGATCGCCTCGAACAGCGCGTCGCGGGTCAGGACCCGGGTCGCGTTGCGCATGAGGACCTGCAGGAGGGAGAACTCGGTCCGGGTCAGGCGCAGCGGCCGCTCGCCACGCCACGCCTCGAACCTGTCGGGATCGAGCCGAACATCGGCGAACGACAGGATCTGCGACTCCCCGTCGGCCGGCGTGCGCCGGCGCAGCAGGGCCCGCACCCGGGCCAGCAGCTCCTCGGTGGCGAACGGCTTGGGCAGGTAGTCGTCGGCGCCCGCGTCCAGCCCCGTGACCCGGTCGGAGACCTGGTCACGGGCGGTCAGCATCAGCACCGGCAGATCCCGGCCCGCGGCCCGCAACCGCCGGCAGGTCTCCACCCCGCCGAGGCGGGGCATCATCACGTCGAGGATCAGCAGATCCAGCGTGTCACCGCCGGCCCCGTCGACCCCGTCGAGCACGGCGAGACCGTTGGCGACGGTGCTGGTGTCGTAACCCTCGACCTGGAGCACCCGCTCCAGCGACTCGCGGACGGCCACTTCATCATCCGCGATCATGATCCGCACGCCGGCCCGCCTCCTTCCAGTCGACACTTTTGCCGCTCATTGTCCCCGATCAACCTGAGACCAGGCTGAGAAGCCGCACCGTCCCGACCTCACGGGCCTGGTGGAGCAGGCCGGCTGGCCGCCGCCACACGCCTCACCGCGCATGTTTCCTCGGGCCGGTTGAGGGCACGCTGGGACTGGCGATGTGCAACGTTGTACATGACGGATGGCGACCTGGAGCGGAGGCCCGCGTTGAGCGGCAGGAACCCTGACGAACATGACATACGCAGGCGCACGATGCTCACCGGGATCACCGGAATCACCGGTGCGCTGGCGCTGGGCGCGCCGGCCCGGGCGGCGCGGAAGGGGCCGGAGCGTCCGGTCAACATCCTGTTCGCGATCGCGGACGACTGGGGCTACCCGGACGCCGGCGCCTACGGTTCCCGGGCCGCGCGGACGCCGACGTTCGACCGGCTCGCCGACGAAGGCGCGCTGTTCACGCGCGCCTTCTGCGCCGCCCCCTCGTGCACGCCGTCGCGGAACGCGATCCTCACCGGCCAGGCGCCGCACCGCCTTGAGGCGGGAGCGAACCTGTGGTCCGAGCTGCCGGCCACGTTCGATGTGTACCCGGACCTCCTCCAGCAGGCGGGCTACCGCGTCGGCCGGATGCGCAAGGGCTACGGCCCCGGCGTCTTTCCGCAGTGGCCGCACAACCCGGCGGGGCCGGGCTTCCCGTCGTTCGGCGAGTTCCTCGGACAGCAGCCGGAGCAGACGCCGTTCTGCTTCTGGCTCGGCTCCTCCGATCCGCACCGGCCGTACGACCCCGAACTCGGCGAGCAGTCCGGCATCGACCCGGCCGCCGTGGACGTCCCGCCGTATCTCCCGGACACGCCGGAGGTCCGCACCGACATCGTCAACTACCTGGCCGAAGTGCAGCGCTTCGACAGCGAGGTCGGCGACGCCCTGCGGCTCCTGGACGAGCACGGGCTCGCCGAGAACACCATCGTGGTGATGACCGGCGACCACGGCTGGCCCTGGCCACGGGCCAAGGCCAACACCTACGACGCCGGCACCCGCGTGCCGCTCGCGGTCCGCTGGCCGGGCCGGGCCGCCCCCGGCACGGTGATCGACCGCCTGACGCTGCTGAGCGATCTCGCTCCCACCTTCCTCGACGCCGCCGGGCTGTCCACGCCGCCGGCGATGACCGGGCAGTCGCTGCTGCCGGCCCTCTCGGGCACGGCCGCCCCCCGCGGGTTCGTCGTCGTCGAGCGCGAGCGACACGCCTTGGCCCGGGAGGGGAACCTCGCGTACCCCGTCCGCGCACTGCGCACGGACAGGTGGCTGTACATCCGCAACTTCTTCCCGGAGCGCTGGCCCGCCGGCGATCCGGACTTCGACCTGGGCCTGCAGGGGGTCTTCGGCGATATCGACGCGGGGCGCACCAAGACGCAGCTCCTTGAGAACAGGCACAGGCCGGGATTCGCCAAGGCGTTCCAGCTGGCCACCGCCAAGCGGCCGGCGGAGGAACTCTACGACCTCGCATCCGACCCGCACAGCCTGAAGAACCTCGCGGACGAACCGCGACAGACCGCGGTGAAGACCCGGCTCCGGAAGCAGTTGCAGAACTGGATGCTCCGCACCGACGACCCGCGCGCCATCGACCCACGGACCGACTTCTGGGACAAGGTCGAGTACTACGGCTAGCGGGTGAAAAGCAGTGGTAGCAGGCGAGTTCACCGGTGCTGCGGTGGCCGCATCAGGGGCCTAAGGCTGGAAGTCGCGCTGGTACCAGGTGCCTGACTTGCCGCCGAGGTCGGCCGCGCTGGCCGGGCCGACCGGGGCGAACCCGGCCTTGGCCAGGACTTTCCGGGACGCGACGTTGTCGTGGGAGGCGGCCGCCCGCAGGGTGCGCAGGCCGTGCCGCGCTGTCGCCATCCGGCACAGCTCCCGGACGGTCGCGGTCGCCACGCCGCGGCCGGCGATCCGCTCCGCGACCCGGTAGCCGAGTCTGGCGGCGCTGTCCTCCACGTCGTACAGGTTGAACCTGCCCAGAACCGAGCCGTCCTCGGCGACGAGCACGTAGAAGGCGCAGATGCCGGCCTCCTGCTCGGCCAGCAGGGCGTTGTACCCGTCGGTGAACCGGTCGAAGTAGTCGTCGCCACGGTCGGAGATCGAGGCGGCGAAGTAGCCGCGGTTCTCCAGCTCGAAGGCCAGGACCGCCGGGGCGTGGCCGACGTGCAGCCGCTTCAACTCGGGCATCGCCCGACTCTACCGAGATCGTGCGCTGAGGCCACCTGGGTTTCCGCCGTTCGTCCTGATCTTCGGGGAGTCGGGGATGGCATCGACGGCGGGGCGGACGGCCGGCCCGCCGGTCCTGCCGGGCGCGGTCCGCCGAGTGCCGAGCGCGAAGAGCCAACCCTGCGGGCAACGGTCGGCTCAGCGGACTGTCGGAGCCGGCGGTGTGACCGCCTCACGCAGCTCGGCGGCGGCCTGGGCCATGAGCTGAGCGAGGGTCGTGTCCGGCTCGGCCAGCCAGCGGGGCATGGCGCGCCGGTGGATCGCCAGCACCACGTCGATGATGAAGCGTGCTTTGCCGGGCTCGACGCCGCGGCGTTCGAGCGCCGGTGCCAGCGCGTCGGCGATGGCGGCGAGCTTGATCAGATCGCGCTCGGCCAGTGCCGGGTTGGCGGCGATCACTCGTGCCCGGCGCCGCAGGAACGCGCGTGGGCGGAAGATCTCCTCGGCGGTGCCCAGCGCGGTCAGCAGCGCCTCGATCGGGGTGAGGCCCGGGTCGGCCGCCTCGACCTGGGCGACGAGGTGGGCCTCAAGTTCGTTGCCGGCGAAGAGGACTTCCCGCTTGTCGGGGAAGTAGCGATAGAAGGAGCGCTCCTTCAGACCGGCGGCACCGGCGATCTGCGCGACCGAGGTGCGCTCGAACCCCTGCGCCTCGAACAGCTCAAGCGCCGCCCGTTCGAGCCGGCCCTGTGCGTCGGATTCCCATCGCGGCATACCCATCAGCGTACGACAACAGGAGCTGTCATCAGCTGATACGGTCAATGACAACAGATGCTGTCATCACCTAGGAGATCGTCATGAAGGCTCTGCAGTTCGACCGGTTCGGCTCCCCGGACGTGATAGCGCTCCGCGACGTCCCACAGCCGCAGCCGGGACCCGGCCGGATCCGCATCGCCGTGCGGGCGTGCGGACTGACACCGGCCGACTGGCACGTCGTCGACGGTCTCCTCGCCGACCACCTGCCGCCGCTGCCGCGCGGGCTCGGCCTTGAGGTCGCGGGCACCGTCGACGCCCTCGGCGAGGGCGTCACCGGCGTCCAGATCGGCGACCGCGTGTTCGGCCCGGCCACCTTCGACGGCCCGACGGCCGGCGCCGCCGAGCACGCGCTGATGCCGGCCTGGGCACGCATCCCCGAGGGCGTAACCGCCGAGCAGGCCGCCGCGCTGCCGATGGCGGCCGAGACGGCGTGGCGCGCGCTCGACGACCTCGGTGTCCAGCCGGGTGAGCTGCTGCTCGTCCACGGCGCGGGCACCACCGTGGGTGAGGCGGCGGTGCGCTTCGCGCTGCACCGGGGTGTTCGGGTGATCGCCACAGCCGGGCCGACTCGGGCCGCCGCCCTCGAAGAGATCGGCGCCCGGGTGACCGCCTACGGCGAGGGCATGGCCGAACGGGTCAGCGCACTGGCCCCGGGCCCCGTGGATCGCGCCCTGGACACCGCGCCGACCGGAGGCCGGATCGACCGCGCCGACCAGCCCAGTCCGGCCGGCGGCTCGCTGCCGACCTTGATCGGGCTGACCGGGGATCCCGACCGTGTCCTCACCGTCTCGGACTTCGCCGCCGCGGCCGAACTGGGCGTCCGGATCACCACCGAGATCCGCTACGACCAGATGAACGAGTTCGCCAGGCTCGCCGGCGAAGGCATCCTGGCCGTACCGGTCGCCCGCACCTACACCCTCGACCAGATCCAGGAGGCGGCCGAGCTCAGCCGATCGCGCCGCCCCGGCGGCAAACTCATGCTCGTCCTGTGATCGCCCCGCCGGCCTGACAAGGCGAGACCACCTCGACGGGGAACGGGGCCGGGCCTCTTCTCCTCGTCCGGACATCTTGTCCTCCGCAGTGACCAGAACAAGGTGTCCCGTACCCGCAACGGCAGGCACCCGGTCGGGCCGAGCCGGGTGAGTTCACGTCCGGTCGTGGCCTCGGTGGCCGTCGCGGACCACCGCCAGCCCGCCGACCCGGGTCGTGATGCCCGCCGGCCCGCGTCGGGCCGAAGCGAGCACGCTGGCCGGTCGGCCGAGGGCGTCGCCCTGCTCCACCTCGATCGCAACCGTCTGCGCCCCCGTCGTGTCGAGCAGGTGGGCGGCCAGGCAGCCGGTGCTGTTGGCGTTGGCGACGTCCTCGTCGACACCGATCGCCGGCGCGAACATCCGCGCCGCACCCGGCCGGTCGCCCACCGGCGGTACGTACACGAAACAGCCGAGAAGCCCGTACCGCCGGCACACCTCTGCCAGCCTGCCGAGGTGTGGGCGGACTCGGAGCAGCGCCGACCGGTCGTGGACCGGTACCAGGATGCGTGGTGCGCCGGGCGCGGCGATCCGTGGCGCGTCGACCGGATGCGGATCGTCCTCGGTGAGCCCGAGCGCGGCGACGATCTCGGCGCGCTCGTCCGGTGCCGGGTGCCGCAGCGCGACGGGGCCCTGGTCGAACCACACCTCGATGCCGGCGGGGCGGCGGATCGCGACGGTGTCGAACGTGCGCCCGCCGGTGTGCTGGCGGTCGTTCAGCTCGCCCAGCGCGGTGCGGGTCAACCGGACGGCCTGCGCGGCAACGGTGCCGTGGCCGCAGCCGGACAGTTCGGCGGTGGCGGTGAAGAACCGGACCGGCCGGCCACCGTCCGGCGTCCGCCCCGGGCCGAGGAACGCCGCGTGCGAGGTGCCGGCCGCAGCGGCGACCGCACGCCGGTCCGCGTCGGTCGCCGCCGGGTCGTCGTCGGTGACGGCCGTGGGGCTACCACCCCGGCCGTCGCGCCGCACGCATGCATCAACCACCGTGACCTCCGGCCAGGACATGGGATGCTCCTATGGCTGTCAAGCTGCTGGAGCTATGCCGGTTTGAGTGATTCGTT